>JBJTKE010000026.1:0-3663 GCA_046096285.1 Chloroflexota bacterium | reverse complement strand
GGGGGATCCAACAACGGGGTCCCGCACGCGGGCACACGCCCGCGCCCTATACCCGAAACCCGATACCCGACGCTTCTACGCCCCGGCCGGCTTCAGGTCGCGGCCGATGCAGTCCCAGTACCAGAGTGCGGAGACGCTGTAGCCGGTGAGATCCTTGTTCATCGGCATCGCCCACTTGAAGTGCTCGAAGAAGATCCACGGCTGGTCGTCGGAGATCAGCTTCTGGGCGTCGATCAGCATCTGCTTGCGCTTTTCCTGGTCGAGTTCCTTCTCGGCGTCGTTTAGAAGCTTGTCGACCTCGGGGTTGTTGTAGAAGGCGTGGTTGTTCTGCGGCGGGATGTTGGTGGAGAGGAAGAGCGGGATCAGGTTGCCGGCGGCGTCGGGGAAGTCGGAGCCCCACTGGAAGGACATGAGACCGGTGAACTCGCCCGACTGCTGGAGGGTGATCATGTCCGCGTAGGGCATCTGGACGACTTCGACCTCGATGTTGAGTTCCTTGAGCGCCTCCTGCACGGCGATCGCCTGTGGCACCCAGATGTCGTTCGGGGCGATCACCGCGAGCTCGGTCTTGAAGCCGTCCGGCATGGACGAGGCGGCCATCAGTTCCTTCGCCTTGGCGAGGTCGAACGGCACCGGCTCGAGCACGCCGGCGGCGCTGCCCGGCATGTCCGGCGGCACCGCGGTGTTGCGGGAGAGCACGCCGGTGTCCTTGACCAGGCTGTCCATGATGGCCTGCAGGTCGATGGCATGGCAGACCGCCTTGCGGATGTTGACGTCGTCGAACGGGGGCTGGTCGGTGCGCATCACGAGGCCGTTGATGGTGTAGCCGACGACGTCCTTGTAGGCGACGTTCTCGAAGCCCTTGACGATGTCGACCTGATCCGGCGGCACGCTGGTGACGATGCCGAGTTCGCCGTTCTTCAGGCCGGTGACGCGGGTGGTGCCTTCCTCGACGATCTTGAAGATCATGGTGTCGAAGTAGGGCTTGCCCTCCTGCCAGTAGTTCGGGTTGCGCTCGAGGGCGATCTGGCTGCCGGCGTCCCAGGCGGTGAGCATGTAGGGGCCGGTGCCCATCGGGTTGGCCAGCAGGTCAAGGCCGAACTTCTCGATCTGCGCCTTCGGGATGACGTGCCCGGCGGTGGTCGCGACCACGTACCGGAACAGCGCGCTCGGGGTGGCGAGGGTGATCTTCACGGTCATGTCGTCGACCGCCTCGGCGGTGGCGCCGGGGGTGTCGTACATCCAGGCCAGCGGGCCGGCGACCTCCGGGTCGCGGACGCGGGCGATGGAGGCGAGCACGTCGTCGACGGTGACCGGGGAGCCGTCGGAGAAGGTCACGCCCTGCCGGAGCGTGTAGGTGTAGGTGAGTTCATCCACCTGCTCCCAGGTCTCGGCGAGCATCGGGATCAGGTTGCCGGCGGCGTCGAACGCCAGCAGGCCCTCGGAGATCTCGCAGACGACGGGGTTGGCGGTGAAGTCGTAGGAGAGGGCCGGTTCGAGACCGCGGACGTCGCCCTCGAGTCCAACGGTGACGGAGGTGGCGTCCTGGCGAAGGAGCCAGACGCCCGGGGCGATGCGCTTGCTGGCGGCTTCGGCGGGACCGCCGAGCGCGGTCAGCAGGGCGGCGGCGCCGGCCGACCCGGCGGCCAACCGGAACAGGCTGCGCCGGTGAAAGGACTCGTCGCGCAACTGCCGCATGTACGCGGCCATGCGCACGTCGAAGGCGGCGCCGGGATCGGCGGAGCGGGAGCGAGAGCGACCGGTCGTCATCGAGGCCCTCCGGGATGGCGCCGGCGGGCGATCCCGGCCGGCGACGTACGATCCGGCGGCCGAAACACCGCACGGACCCAAGCATCTTATCGCAGGAACCAGGCGTGCCCGTAGTCTGCATGCCGAATTGGTCTGCACGCACGATCGCCGGAACTCACGGCAGCCTCCGCCCGGCCACGCCCCGCGGCGCGCGGCCGGGCGAATCCGGCAGAGGCATGCCCGGGCGGGTGGCCGGGTGGCGCGGTCATCGCCGGCGGCGAGGTTGCTCCGGCGCCGGGGCAGGCCGTGTGCAGAACAAGCCGGCCGGAAACCGGCGGCATCAGACTCGTCCGCCCGGATGGCGCGTTTCCGGGCATCCCGATGAGCGCCGCCGCGCCGGAATCCCGCGCGGCGAGCGTGGCGGGCACGCTGGCCCGTTCGGCCCGGCGATGACGCCGCTACCGGTCCCCCGGCGCCCCGGCCACCGGCGGGACCGCCGGATTCACCGGGGCCGGATCGTCCTCCGGCGATGATGGCCGCGGGCGCAGGGCGGCCCCGAAACCGGTCAGCACCGCGGTTGGCGCGAGCGCGAAGATGACCGCCGGGATCGAGAGGTTGCCGAGGCGGGAACCCAGCCCGGACGGCGCGATCCAGGCGAGCGCTCCCAGCCCGGCGGCGACCGGGACGAGCCACCCCCAGCGACCGAAGAAGAGCCCGAGCGGTCCGGGAACGAGAAACAGCCACCCCGCGAGCAACCAGCCGAGGACATCGGGAGGCGCGGGCCGGTCCAGCAGCAGGGCCAGCCCGGCAAGCGTCAGCGCCCAGAGCGCTGCCGCGCCGAGCATGATCCACCGGGACTCCCGTGTCCGAAGCAGGGCGGCGCCGGCGCTCATCCGCGGGTGAAGGGGTGGATGATGTCTCCAGAGAGGTCATGGACCTCGCCATCCCAGCCGTGGGCGAAGCCGAAGCCGGGAAAACCGGATTCGGCCATTACGCTCCTCGTGGCCGTGGCGCAGGATTCGGTGTCGGCATTGGCCGGCGGCGCAGTGGTGGGCGCGGCCGTTACCACGGCCATGGCGACGCCGACCGCAGAGAGCAACGCGGCGATCAGGACGAACGGCAGCACACGCATGGGCGATCTCCACCAGCGGCGAGGAGCGGGTTTTCGCCAGGCCTGCCAGCGGCTTGCCGCGGCACGAGACCAGGAAGTGCCCGCGACAGGGTTCACGGCATGAGCGGACGCTGGCGGGCGGCGGATTTCGGGCCGGGCAGGGGGTCGCCGGGAACGGACGCCCCGGTCATCCGCTCGACATGGGCGATGTAGGCGGGCACGTCGAACTTGCCCATCATGCCCTTGAGGCCCATCGGCCGGATGATGCCGAGGACGGGTTTCTTCGGCGGGAAGGGCCGATCGTGGCGGCCGCCGATGGACCAGGCGATGCCGGAATAGCCGTTGGGATCGCGGCCGTCGAGTTCGTAGCGGTCGTTCAGGCGGACCGCGATGCGGAAGGCGTCGCGGGGGTCCGCGGTCCAGAGCAGCAGTTGCTTGGCCCAGTACATCCGCAGCCGGTTGGGCATGAAGCCCTCGTGGACCATCTGCCGCTGGGCGGCGTTCCAGAGGCGGTCGGCGGTTTCCCCGAACTCGAGTTGGCGCTCGTCGTAGAGGGCGGGGCGGGGGTCGTCGCGGTGATGGTCCAGCGTGGCCTGACCCCACTCGGGAATGCCCTCCCAGCGGTCGAAATGCGGGTTGCGGAGGGCGTAGTTGACGGCCAGTTCGCGCTGGGTGATGAGTTCGTCGAGGTACACGGCGAGCGCGTTGTCCTCGACGTGCGGCGGCGGTCCGAAGGAGACGAGGCCGCGCGGACCCATCCAGCCGCGCTCGCCGGCCCGCGCGGCGATGCAGGCGCGGGCCGG
>JBJTKE010000025.1:0-4742 GCA_046096285.1 Chloroflexota bacterium | reverse complement strand
CCTCGGCAGCGGGCGAGGCCCGGTTCCGGGAATTGCTGGGCGCCGCCCGCGCCAACGCCCCGGCGGCGGCTGGCTTGACCGGCGACCTCGATTTCGGCCCCGGTGTGATGGCCACCAGCGAGTCCGGCGTGGCGGTCTCCGACTTCGTCGCGAGCGCCACCTTTGTGAACCCGTGGGCCGCCTCCGAGCGGCCGTTCGACTTCGGCTTCGCGTTCCGGCATACGGCCACGGACGAGCACCTGCGGCTCATCATCGATTCCGGCGGCGCCTGGACGCTGCAGAACGGGCTCGAGACCATCGACAGCGGCAGCGGCGCGCCGGTGCGGCCCGACGCGGGGGCCAGCAACACGCTGGAACTGGCGGCGCAGGGAAACCGCGGCTGGTTCGGGCTCAACGGCCAGTTCGTGGGGACGCTGGACCTGTCGGGTCGGGCGCTGCCCGGCGATGTGCTGGCCGCGGCCGGGTTCTTCACCGAGAACGCGGCCGTGGAGGGCGTGGTCCGGTTCACCCGGTTCACGGTGTGGCCGCTGCCTGCCGCTCCGGGGGTGCTGGACCCGGCGACCTTCGTCCAGTGGCTCGGCGAGGCGGCCTCGGGGCCGCCCGCGGCCGGTCCGCTGCAGGGCGCCGTGGAGGAATCCGAGGGGTCGGTTTCGCTGTCACCCGCCGGCGTGGAGTTGGCCGATTTCGCGGCGCGGGTGCGCTGGGACAACCCCGAAGGCCCCGGGCCCTGGGAACTCGGCGTCGTTTTCCGCGATCAGCCGGACGGCAGTCACTACCGCCTGACCTTCGACCAGACCGGGCGCTGGATGTTCGGCATCGGCACCGCCGAGAAGACCGCCTCCGGGGCTGCGCCGGCGATGCTGCTCGGGGCTGGCCACGAAAACACGCTCGACCTCGTGGTCAGCGGCGACACCGCGGGATTCGCCATCAACGGGGTGTTCGTGGCGCAACTCGACGTTTCGGAGATCACCGCGGCTGGCGATGTGTGGTTCGCGTCCGGGTTCAACGCCGCGGCGACCACGCCGGGCCGCGAAACGCAATTCCGCGACCTGGAGGTCTGGCCGGCGGAGGGGCTTGCGCTGCCGGGAGCGGGGCAGGGCGAAGAACGGCCGACACCCGCGGCCACCGCTCCGGTCGCCACTGCCGCCCCGCCGACGCCGGAACCGGAGCCTGAGCCGGAGATCGCCGAGACCCCGGCGCCGTTCGCGCTCCCGGACGATGGAGACGCCGGCGCCGGAATGGGCGCAATGACGGGTGCGGGCGTGCTCGCGGTGCGGCTTGCCGAGATCGACGGCTCGGGGGTGTCGGGGCTGGCGACCATCACCGAGGAGATGGGCGAGGCCGAGGTGAGCCTCGTTGTGCGCGGCGCGCCCCCGGGCGCCCTCGCGGTGATCCACGAGGGGTCCTGCGCGGCGCTGTCAATCGATCCGGCGTTCCTGCTGGACGACCCGGACCCGGCGGGCCGGAGCCGGACCGGACTCGGCGTGCCGGTGGAGGCGCTCGCGGGATCGACGCTGGCGATCGCCGTGTACGCCGACATCGCGACCTACGGGCAACCGGTGGCCTGCGGGGAGATCGGGTAGGTCAGGCCGCCAGATCCGGACCGCGGGTCGCGTCATGATCCGGTTCCAGGCCGAGCCGCGCGGGGGATCCGGGGAGGGCGTGGAAAAGCGCACGCTGATTGACGATGATAACGTGTGACCGAGGCGCTCATCGTGCCGGAGCCGATTGCGTGACGGATCGCGCGTCAGGCTGCCGCCGCGTCGATTGACGATCAGAGGGGAGCCAGCGTGATGGACCACGACCGGTTCGACGGCCTGGCGCGATGGCTGGGAACGCGCGTCAGCCGCCGGGGCAGTCTGGCCAGCGTCGCCGGGGCGGCCGTCGGGATCACCGGCCGCCGGTCCGTGACGGCCGGGCCGGCGGCGGAAGGCCCCTGCCCGGGCGGGCCGAAAGCGAATCGCTGCACGAAGCACAAGGAGTGTTGCACCGGGTACTGCCACCCGAAGAAGCAACGCTGCCGGTGCATCCGGCAGGGGAGCCGCTGCAAGGCGGGGCAGACCTGCTGCGGCGCGTTGTCCTGCTTCGACGGATCCTGCACCGTGGTGAACACCGTGCAGGTCTCCCTGCCGTGCAACCCGGCGACGGACCAGTGCGCCAATGGCGCAAGCTGCATCCCGTTTCCGCCTGACGCCCGGACGCTCGGCGCACCGGCAGGAACCTACTGTCTCATGCCCGACGGGGCGCCGTGCCCCCGCGCCAGCGGAAGCCCGGTGTCCCCGGAGTGCTCGGGCGGGTATTGCGCGCTCACCAGCGACGTTTCCGGGGTGTGCGGCACGCTGAAGATCGTGCCGGGATGTTCCGCGCAGACGGACAGTTGCGCCGGAACCACGCTGAATCTGGTGATCGGCGGCGTCCTGGCGGTCTGCCAGACCAGCATTGGCGGCGCCCCGGTCGCCGTCGCCGCGGCAGCGTTTCCGGGGCCGGACTGTTCGGCCGACACCGACTGCGTCGCCACCGAGGTCTGCATCAACGTGCCGGCCTCCGGGTCGCAGTGCGCCTACGGGTACAGCCCGCCGGTCACGCCGGGAGGGCACTGCGTGACGGGCGCCTTCGTCTGCGCGGTCAGCGGCGATTGTCCGGCCAAGGCGACGCTGACGGCGGCGTGCACGGGCTCTCTCTGCGTCTACTCGTAACTCGGACCGTTCGGCTGTTCCGCGCTCCGGGCGCCCGGCCCGTGCGCCGCCAGCATCAGGAGATGGGCTTCGCCTGCGCGGCCCGCTCGCGGTCGCGGAGGACGAACTTCTGCACCTTGCCGGTGGCGGTCTTGGGGAGATCGCAGAACTCGATGGCCTTCGGGGCCTTGAAGTGGGCGAGGGTGGCCCGGCAGTGGGCGATCAGGTCCTCCGCCGCGAGCGACTGCCCCGGTTTCAGGGTGACGAACGCCTTGGGAACCTCGCCCCAGTACTCGTCGGGGATGGCGATCACCGCCGCCTCCAGCACCGCCGGGTGCCCACAGATGGCCTGCTCGACCTCGATGGTCGAGATGTTCTCGCCGCCGGAGATGATGATGTCCTTCTTGCGGTCGCGCAGTTCGAGGTAGCCGTCCGGGTGCATCACCGCGAGATCGCCGGAGTGGAACCAGCCACCGCGGAAGGCCCTGTCGGTCGCCTCCGGATCGCCGAAATAGCCGAGCATCGTGTTGTTCCCGCGCATGATGACCTCCCCGAGGGTCTGGCCATCGCGGGGGACGTCGTTCATGTCGTCGTCGACGACGCGGGCATCGTCGGCCACGAGGTAGCCGACGCCCTGCCGCACCTTGAGGCGGGCGCGTTCCTCCTCGGGCAGGGCGTTCCACTCCGGTTGCCAGGCGCAGACTGTGTAGGGTCCGTAGACCTCGGTCAGGCCGTAGACGTGGACCACCTCCGCGCCGAGCGCCTCGACCTGCCGGATGATGGTCGGCGATGGCGGGGCGGCGGCGGTGGCCACCGTCAGCGGGCGGCGGAGCGGCGTGGCGGGCGCGGCGGGCGAGTTGACGAGGGCGATCAGCACGGTGGGCGCGGCGCAGAGGTGGGTGACGCCGTGGGCCTCGATCAGCCGCCACGCCTCGGCGGGATCGAACCGGCGCAGGCAGACGTGGGTGGCGCCGATGCCGGTGATGGCCCACGGGCAGCACCAGCCGTTGCAGTGGAACATCGGCAGCGTCCACAGGTAGACGCTGTCGGGCCTGATCGTCAGTTCGATCAGTTCGCCGAGGCTGTTGATGTAGGCGCCGCGATGGGTGTACATCACGCCCTTGGGCTTGCCGGTGGTGCCCGAGGTGTAGTCGATGGCGATGACCTCGTTCTCGTCGGCGATGGGCCAGTCGCGCGCGTCCGGACTGCCGGAGGCGAGGAACTCCTCGTAGCTGGGGCCGGGCAGGCGCAGACCGCCAGGCACGTCCTCGATGGTGATCACCGTTTCGAGCGCGGGGCACGCGGCGAGGACCGGCGCCGCGAGCGGCGCGAGTTCGGAATCGACGACGAGCGCCTTCGCCCCGGAGTGGGCCAGGATGTAGCCGATCTCCGGCGACGAGAGCCGGGTGTTGATGGCGACGATGACCGCCCCGGCCAGCGGGACCCCGAAATGCCCCTCGAGCATCTGCGGGATGTTGGGCGCGAGGTAGGCGACGCGATCCCCCTTGCCGATGCCGATGCCGGCCAACGCCGAGGCCAGCCGGTTGACGCGTTGCGCCATCTCGGGATAGGTGACGACCCGGTCGCCGTAGATCACGGCGGGCTTGTTCCGGTACACCTCGGCGCTGCGCTGGAGAAAACGCAGGGGGGTCAGGTAGGAGAGGTGGACCTCGGGGGGATACATCGGCATCGCGGTTCCCTGGTTCCCCTTGCGGATGGGGCGGTCGGGCGTGGTGGCACGGAAACCCATGATACCGTCCCGCGTATCATTGACACGAGCGAGGCAGGGACCGGAGTCCCCGGGGCTGGCAAGGAGCCGAAATGCGCGGAAAGCTCACGACGCTGCCGGAGGCCGTGTCCGCCGTGACTGACGGCGCAGTGGTCGCGCTCGGCGGGAACACGGTGCATCGCGCGCCGTGCGCCGCCGTGCACGAGATCGTGCGGCAGGGGCGGCGCGGCCTGGAGATCGTCAAGTCCGCCGGGGCCTACGACGTCGACCTGCTCTGGGCGGCGGGGTGCGCGGCGGAGGTGTCGGCGGGATTTGTCGGGTGTGGAACGCCAGTGGGG
>JBJTKE010000024.1:0-9048 GCA_046096285.1 Chloroflexota bacterium | reverse complement strand
TGCCGCGGGTGGGCTCATCGAGCAGCAGCACCCTCGGGTTGCCGACGAGGATGGCGGCGAGCGCCGCCCGTTCCCGCTCGCCGCCGGACCCGCCGCGATCGAGGTGCACGGCCTCTCGGCCGGCTTCGGCAGGCGGCGGGTGCTTCGCGGGGTCGATCTCGCCGTGCGCCCGGGCGAACTGGTCGCCCTGATGGGCCGCAACGGGTCCGGCAAAACCACCCTGCTGCGGACCCTGATCGGCCTGCACGCGCCGGAATCAGGCCGCGTCCGCGTGCTCGGCATGGACGCCGCCCGCACCCACCCCGCCGAACTCGCCCGGGGCGTCGGCTACGTGCCGCAGAATCCCTCCTCCATCCTCTTCGCCGAGACCCTGCGCGACGAACTGGCCTTCACCCTGCGCTGCCGCGACGGCAAAGGCGGCGGCGACCCGGAGGCCACCGTGGATGCGCTCGGCCTCCTCCACGCCGCGGACCGCTGCCCCCGCGACCTTTCCGGCGGCGAGCGGGAACGGGCGGCGCTCGCCGCCATCCTCGTCGGCAACCCGAGGGTGCTGCTGCTCGATGAGCCCACCCGCGGCATGGACGCCGCCGCCCGGGTTGCCCTTGCCGCCCTGCTGGAACGGCTGCGCGGCGAGGGCGTCGCCATCGTCATGGCCACCCACGACGTGGAACTCGTCGCCGCCGCCGCCACCCGGGTGGCCATCATCGGCGACGGCCAGGTGATCGCCGACGGCGGGCCGCGCGCGGTCCTCTCCGGGTCGCTCTCCTTCGCCACCCAGGTCAACAAGCTCTACGGCGCCGGGCACCTCGTCCCGCGCGACGTCACGGGGTGATAGGCTCCACGCCAACCGCCGACCCCTCGCCGCCCGCCCCGCCCCGCCCGGAGGACCCATGACCGGACCGATCGCCGTCATCGTCGCCATGGAACCCGAACTCCGGCACCTCGCGGATCGCCTCGATCCCGTCGCCGAAACCCGGCACGGCCCCTGGACCGTCCGCGCGATGCGCCGCGGCGAGACCGATCTGCGGCTGCTGTGCTGCGGCATCGGCATGATCAACGCGGCGGCCGGCGCGGAGTTCCTCTGCGACCATCTGCGGCCATCGGCGATGCTCAATTTCGGCTGCACCGGCGCGCATACCCGCGACCTCTTTCCCGGCGACGTCGTCATCGGCGAGGCCACCGTGCATCACGGCGCGTTCCACGTGCTCGAAACCGGCGAGACCTACTTTCCCGAGGCCGATTACACCGTCACCGGCGAAACCGTCGTCTCCAACACGCGGCCCTGCGACCCCGCGCTGGTGGACCGCGCCACCGCCGCCGCCCGGGGCTGGACCCCGGACCCGTGGCCCGAGGCGCTCGGCTGGCCCGCGCACGTGCCGCACCGCGCCGGCCGGGTGGCCACCGGCGTGGTCGCCTCGGCCGACATCTGGAACCAGCAGCCCGACCGGATCGACCTGCTGCACGCCCGCCACCGCTCGCTCTGCGAGGACATGGAGGCCGCCGCCATCAACCGCATCTGCGGCCGCTGGGAGGTGCCCTTCCTCACCGTCAAGGACATCTCCAACAACGAGTTCCACGTCGTCTCGGACCTGCAGGGGGACATCGAGGTGCTTCCCGCCGCCGAGATCGGCCGCCGTTCCGCCGCGCTCCTCCTGCGGATGCTCGACCGGCCCCCCGGCTGAGTGCCTCATCCCCAGGCGGGTTTGAAGCCACAAGTGCCCCGCCCCGACCGCTTTCGCCCGCGACGCAACGCTCGCTTGCAGCCACCGGAAACGCAACCGCCGGCCCCCGCTGACGCCGCGATGGCGCCGCCATCGGGGCGGCAGCATCAGTCCGAAACGCCCAAGCATCACACTGGCGGCAGGCAGAACGGGCGGCCCGAGGGCCGCCCGTTCATCATCTGAACCAACTGGAAGCATCCGAGGGCTTCGGCGTGGCAGGCGTCACACCTGCCACGCGAAGACCGGGCGGACCTACAACTCCCAGATCGAGACCCGGTTGTTGTCGGTATCAACGACGTAGATGGTCTGCAGTTCATCCGGGCTGTAAAGACCCCGGGGTTGGTCGAGGCCACCGATGCCAGTGCCCTCGCTCCCGAGGAGCGTGAGATTCCGCCAGACCGTTGACGTCAGGCTGTCTCGTCCCCAAACGGCCACCCGGTTGTTGTCGCGGTCGGAAATTGCCACCCGGAGACCGGATGAGGTGGAAATCACGAACCGGGGTTCGTACAGTTTGTTCGCCGAGTACCCGTAATCATCGCCGGCGATCTGCGACTGCATGGTCCAGGTGGTGCTGGACGTGCTCGGCCGGGTCCAGACGGAGACGCGGTGGCTGTCCCGCTCCACAATGAACATCACGGTCTCGTCCTGGACCAGGTAGATCGAGCTCGGGTCGTTCAACTGGCCCGGATCCGTGCCGCACGTGTCTCCGATCTTGTACTGGAAGGTCCAGGTCGTCGCGGTCGCGCTGGTCCGCGAGAACACGAGGATGCGGCAACCCGAATCATCCCGCCCGGCGATGTAAACCCGCGTGGCGTCCGAGGAAACCCAGATGCCATATGGGCGGCCCATGTACGAGTCAGACCCGCTCGCGCCTCCCTCAACCGAAGACTGCGCGGTCCAGCTCGTGGAGGTGCTGCTGGTCCTCGTCCAGACGTTCACGCGATCACAATTGTTGTCCGAAACGTAGATCGTCAATCCATCAGCGGACAACACCACGCCCTCGGGGTAGTCGAGATTATCGGGCCCGCAACCACCGCTCGGGTTACCCTCCGGGCCAGAGCCTTGCGGGATGTAGGACTGTGCGGTCCACTCCTGGACCCCAACCGATGGGCGGGTGAACACCACCGCTCGCTGGTTATCGTTGTCGGTGACCGCCATCATCAGGCCCGAGCCGTCAAGCCAGACAGCGCGCGGCTCGCCCACGTTGTTGGACTGGTCAATCGAGGTCTCGTCCGGCGCGAACGAGGTGTTGACCCAGAGACCGCACGTCCCGTTGATGCACAGTCTCCCGCCGCCGCAGTCACTGTCGGCCTGACATTCGATGCACGAGCCGCCGGTGCAGATCGTCGGGCAGAAGCCCGAGGCGCCGCACGAGCAGACGCCGGCCTGGCAGGTGTTGCCGTTCTTGCAATCCGACGTCTTGACGCACTCGCTGTTCGGGTTGACACATACCTTCTTTCGGCACAACCCGTTGCAGCACTGGCTGCTGTTCTTGCAGTCGGTGCCGTCTGGCCGGCAGGCGCACCGATCCTTGCGCTTCTTGGCCGTGAACCGGGAGCAGCACTGGCTGCAGGGCCGTCCCTTCTTGCCCTTCTTGCCGCAGCGCCTGCCGTTCGGAATGCACGCCTCGGCGCTGACCTCTTTCGAGCCGCCCTCCGCGCCAACGGCCGGCGCTCCCAATCCCACCAGGGCAGCCAGAGAGGCTCCGAGGCCGGTGCGCCGGGTGGTTGCCGCCCCAAGCCACCGCGTCAGGGGGTCGAACGAGAACGAGTCCATCGCATCTCCCCTTGCGCACATCGCGCCGACGCGGTCCGAGGGCCCTCCCGGCGGCTGCGGCGCCATGCCGCAAGCCGAACGCCCCTACCCGCGCTTTGCCAAACGTCTCATCATGCAGCGAACGGAGGGTTGGTGATTCTTGCTACATTAGTTTCTGTGACTTTTCTGGCGCGGTTCGGGTGCGATCACCGGACTCCCGGCTGACGCCGCGGCATGCCGCTACACCCGCTCGCGGCGGGCGGAACGTTCGCCTGTTTCCGGGCCTGGCAGGAAATCCCCGGCGCGGCGGGCCACACCCCGCTCCCGGCGACGGCGACCCCGTCAGTCGTCGAAGCGGATCGGACGCACCACGATGCGGCCCCCGGGGGGGTCGATCTCCGGCACGAACTGCGGGTGGTTGGGCAGCAGCAGATCCGGGCCGCCGCCGGCCGGCGCGATCACCAGCACGTCGTTCGCCCCGGTCTCCATGATGTCGGCCACGATGCCGACCTCCGCGCCCGCCTCGTCGACGGCGCGCAGCCCGATCAACTGGTAGAGGTAGAACTCGCCGGGTTCGAGCGGGCGGGCGTCCGAACCCGCGATCCGCACCGGCGCCCCGCGCAACTGGTCGACCTGCTCTGGGGTGGAGATGCCCTGCAAGCGCAGCAGCGCCTGTCCCTTGTGCAGCCGGACGCCAAGCAACTTCCGGGGCCGCGGCTCGTCCCCGACCCACACCCGGGGCACCGTGGCGAGATGCTCCGGGTCGTCGGTGGAGAGTTTGAGCTTGGCCTCGCCGCGCACGCCGAACGGCCCCACGATGACACCCACCACGAGGCGCACCTGCCCGGGCGGGGTGGCGGGGTCCGGGCCGGCGGTGTCGATCAGCCGCGGGCTGCCCGGCTGCACCGGTCTGCGGCGCGCCGCGCCCGGTTCCGGCCGCGGCGCGGGACGCCGCGGGCGCACGGCTCCGGCCCTCGGGGCACGAGGCCCTGCCCCGGCCGCCGGTGATGCGGCGGACGCAGCGGGCGGCCCGGAAGACGCGTCGGCCGGGCGGGGCGGCGCCCCGCCCGGCTCATCCCTCGATGTCGAGGCTGGCACGGACGTGGTGGCGCGAACCGGCGATCATCAGCACGGTGCGCAGTGCGCGGGCGATGCGCCCCTGCCGGCCGATCACCTTGCCGAGTTCCTCCTCGGGCACGCGGAGGCTGAGGTAGACGCTGCCGCCGCGTTGCTGGGCGTCGACCTCGACGGTGGAAGGATCGTCGACGAGATTGCTGGCGAGGTAGATGACGAGGTCGCGCAGGTGTTCCGAGGCCTCGCTTGCGCCCGCGCCGGAGACGTCTTCCTGGCCGTCCCAGGCGTCCTCGTCGTCGATGTCATCCCCGGGGCCGGCGGCGCCGGGGATCAGTTCGGGATCGCCCATCACGATCGCTCCCGGGCGGCCGGGCCGCCGGTAGGGCAAGAGGCGACCGCGCGGGCCGCCTCTCGCCGTCGTTCCTTCGGTTCGGCCAGCGCCACGGCCACGCTACTCGGCAACGGCCTTGGACGGCTTCGCGGGCTTGTGCGCCGGGGCAGCCATCAGGCCGGCCTTGGCGAACAGGTGATGCACGGTTTCGGTGGGCTGCGCGCCGACGCTGAGCCAGTGCTTCGCCCGCTCCTCGTCGATGCGGACCGTCGCCGGCTGGGAAATGGGGTCGTAGAAGCCGACCGCCTCGATGAACCGGCCGTCGCGGGGCGACGTGCTCTCGGCGGCGACGATCCGGTAGCTTGGCCGCTTCTTGGCGCCCATCCGCCGCAGGCGAAGTTTGATCACGAGATATTGCTCCCTCTTCTGACCACGCGCGAGGCTGACTCGTCAACCATCGGCGGCGCAACACGCACCGCGTCCTTCACAAAGTTCGGGCGAGCCGTCATCCGGCACGCAACGCCAACCCGCCGGAATGCCCGGCGCAAGACGCTGGATTGTAGCAGGCTCCCCGAGACCGGGTCAACGCGCGCGGCGGCCGTCCGTTCAGGAGGGGCGGATCGCCCGCCGGTCGTGCGGCTCGATCGCGGCCGCGCTGCAGGCCACCACCATCGTCCGGGTCAGGCGCGGGGAGAGCCCCATCCGGCGCGCCTTCAGGGCGATCCGGCTCGGGCTGTGGCGCTTCACGAGGGCTTCGGCGATCAGGCGGCTGGCGCGCGGGGCATCATCTGGGAGCAGCTCGGCGTGGACCTTCACGCATCGAACCTTTCAAGGAAGGCTGCGGCGCGGCGCCGCGGTGCCTGCGGGGAGCGAAAGTAGGGCTTTTGCCGTAATTCGCCTAACTCTTGGGCGATATCCTACCGGAAATCCGCCCTCCCGTAAAGCCCCCTGTCCGTACTATCCCGCGCCGCCTCCGCTCGCCAGTCACGCCTAGGTATCCATCGTTCTGGCTTGTATCCTTCGCTCGATTATCCGCATCGCGCCGCCGGCCGCGGGTTTCGGCGGTCGGGTCGGAAAGGCCCCGGCGATGGACAGCGATTCCCCCACCTGCCCGCACTGCGGCCGATCCAGCGACATCGAATCCGCCCGGGACGCCTACGAGGGCGGCACGTTCCATCAGACCGTCACCGAGTGGCGCACCGTCCTGGTTCCGACCGGAAAGAACGGCGAGATGGCGCCCTACCGCCGGTCGTTCGACCGCGTCGCCGTCCGCCAGACGGACGCAGCGCGCAGGCTTTCGCCGCCGGAGCCGCCATCGGGTTCGGCGGCGGCCGAACCGCTCGGCTGCAGCATCGTCGTGGTGGGGGGCGCGCTGTGGTTCGCCGCGGGCAACCGGGACGGAACCACCCTGCTGGTGGTGATTGGCATCATCGCCCTCTGCCTGCGATGGGTGACGGCGGGCTTCAAGGCGGACCAGCAGCGCAGGCAGTGGTGGCAGGAGACCGGTCACGCAGAGCGGCAGCGCAAACTCGCGGTGCTCCAGCACGGCTGGTACTGCCACAACTGCGATGAGAGTTTCTCCTGACCGGGCCGACGGCCGCGCGTCCTGCCGCGGCGGCGGGGCACGCGGCATGGGCGACGGCGAATCGGCGGCGCGGCGCGCCGGGACCTGCCCGACGCGCCGCGCGGATGGCTCAACGCCTCATTGGCCCGGGCCGGGGCCGACCGCGTCTACGAGCAGGACCCCGCCTGCTCGGCCGGCCGGCCCGTCCTGCCCTCGTAGTCGCTGATGATCGCGACCTTCCCGGCGGAGGCCGACCCCTCGTCGAACTCCAGTCCGATCCACTCGTTGACCAGTTTCTTGGCCAGTTCCGGGCCGACCACCCGCGCCCCGAGGGTCAGCACCTGGCAGTTGTTGGAGAGCACCGAGCGCTCCACCGAGTAGGCGTCGTGGGCGACGGTGGCCCGGATGCCCGGCACCTTGTTGGCGGCGATCGCCATGCCGATGCCGGTGCCGCACACCAGCAGGCCGCGCCGGGCGTCGCCTCGGGCGACCGCCTCCGCCACGTCGAGCCCGACGTGCGGGTAGGCCTTCGTGTCCCTCGCGTCGGGCACGCCGAAGTCGCGCACTTCCACCCGCGGGTCGTTCGCCAGCACCTGCTTGATCGCGTTCTTGAGGTCGGCCCCGGCGTTGTCCGCGCCGATGGCGAGCACGTACTTCTCTGGCATGAATCACCTCGCTGCCGGGGGCCGCGGCGGGCCGCTACCTGCCCTGCTTCTCGTCGAACGCCTGCCCGAACGCCTTGAGAATCTCGTACATGGAGGTTGCGCCCGGATCGGGGAAGCCCTTGCTGCGCTCGCCGAGGCGGGAGGCCCGCCCCCGCTTGCTCACCATTTCGGAGGTGGACTGCATCCCCGCCTCCGCCGCCGGCAGCGCCTGCCGCCAGGCGTCCGCGAGGTTCCCGGTGCGCTCCGCCGCCTGCTGGAGCGCGGCGACGAACGGGGTCAGGGTGTCCACCATCGTCTTGTCGCCGGGCTGTGCGCCGCCGAGTTTCTGGATGGTGGCGAGCCCGTTGGCGATGGCGCGGGCGTAGGAATCGGCCTTCACCTCGTCGTCGATCGCCGGCAGCGCCGAGCCGAGCGCGATCAGGAATGCGCCGACGAGCGCGCCCGAGGCCCCGCCCGCCGCGTTCTGGAAGGCCGTGCCGCCGCGGGTGAAGGCCGACCGCGCGGTGCCGGCGAAGCCGGAGAGATCGCCGAGTTCGTCGTTGGCCGCCTTCAGGCCGCGGACCATGCCCGCGCCGTGGTCGCCGTCGCCGGCCATCGCGTCGAGACGGCCCAGTTCCTGCTCGATGGCCGCGACCGCCGCCTGCGCCTGCGCGAGCGCCTGCCGGGCCGCCGCGCCGGCGATGCCGCCGGGGGTCTCGGCGGCCTGCTCCCCGGCGATGGCGCCGGAGAAGTCCTCGACCGCCCGGTGCAACTGGGAGGCGATGCCGGCCGCCCGCCCGTAGACGTTGGCGGCCATCGCCACGTCCGGCCCGATGCGGGTGAAGGCCGGGCTGCTGGCGGTCGCGTCGAGCAGGGTCTTGAGTTCGTCGTCGAGCCAGAAGATGGAGAGCGAGCACCCGGCAGTGTCCAGCGCGGTGACGAATTCGCCGACCTGCGCGTCGTGGACGGCGAGCCCCGCCTTCGCCAGCAGCGGCGCCACCCCGCTGTAGAGCACGAACATCTCCTCGTACTTGGTGCCCCCGAGGCCGTTGACGAGAATCGCCACCTCGCTGCCCGCGTCGGGCGGCGCTTCGGCCAGCAGCACGTCGACCAGCATCCGGGCGATCTCGCTCGCCGGCCGGTGCTCCTCGATCCGGATCCCGGGCTCGCCGTGGATGCCGAGCCCAACCTCCATCATGCCGTCCTCGACGGTGAACAGCGGATCGGGCTGCCCGGGAATGGTCGCCCCGCCAAAGGCGATGCCCGCGGTCCGGACCCGGCTGTTGGCGCGGGCGGTGAGATCCGCCACGGTGGCGAGGGAATCGCCGCGGGCGGCGCTGGCGCCAGCCGTCTTGAAGACGAAGAAGCCGCCGCCGATGCCGCGCCGGCGGTCGGCCTCCTCCGGCTTCGCGGAGAGCACGTCGTCGGTGACCAGCACGGTCCGGGTGGGGATGCCCTCGGCCAGCAGCCGGGTTTCGGCCATGCCGAAGTTCATGACGTCGCCGCTGTAGTTGCCGAAGGTGAAGAGCACCCCGGCGCCGCCGTTGGCGGCCTTCGCGACCCGGTAGCAGTGTTCGCCGCTGGGGCTGGTGAAGATGTCCCCGATGGCGGCCGCGCTGGCAAGGCCGTCGCCGACCAGCCCGTAGAAGGCCGGGTAGTGGCCGGAGCCGCCGCCGACGACCACGCCGACCTTGCCCGGCGCGGGCGCGCTGTTGGCGATCACGCCGGAGGCGCCCGGCACGCGCCGCAGGATGTGCGCGTAGGCGGCGACGTACCCGCCGATCATCTCCTCGCGGAAATCGGGCGCTTCGTTGAGCATCCGCTTCATCGACCGGTCTCCTCGCGTCGTGGCTGGCCGGCCCCGAGGGTCCGGCCACGTTAACCTGTCGCCAAAGACCAGATCGGGCACAGCCCAGGGCCGCAAGGTAGCTTTCGAGGTGATTTTCTCACACCCGCCAG
>JBJTKE010000023.1:0-2573 GCA_046096285.1 Chloroflexota bacterium | reverse complement strand
GGATCGCCGACCGCGCGACCTTTTCCGATCCGCACCAACTCCCGGTCGGGGTGCGCGATGTCTGGGTCAACGGCGAACGCGTGCTGGCCGCCGGCGCCCACACCGGAGCCACGCCGGGACGCCACCTGCGAGGTGCGGCGGCCAGCACGCGTTCGCCGTTGACCCAGACATCGCGCACCCCGACCGGGAGTTGGTGCGGATCGGAAAAGGTCGCGCGGTCGGCGATCCTGGCGGGGTCGAAGATCACCACATCGGCCGCCATGCCCGGAGCGATCAGGCCGCGATCGCGGATGCCCAGCCGGGCCGCCACCGATGAGGTCATCTTGCGGACGGCGTCCTCCAGGCCGATCACGCCCTCGTCGCGGCAGTAGTGGCCCAGCACCCGGGGGTAGGAGCCGAAGGCGCGCGGGTGGTGCCAGCCCTGCCCGGCGAGATCGGCCGGGTCGACGCCGCCGGCGTCGGTCGAGATCTTGATCCACGGCAACTGGAGCTGCCGGCGGATGTTGTCGTCGCTCATCTCGAAGTAGAAGCAGAAGATGTTCTGGCCCTCGACGTGCAGGAGGTCCATCGCGGTGTCCGCCCAGTGCTGGCCGCGCTCGCGCGCCACGTCGGCGAGCACCCGGCCATTGAGGTGCTCGAGATCAGGGCGCAGCAGTCCGGCCAGCACGACGTTGGTCGCGCCCTCGACGGCCCCGAGGTTTTCGAACCCCGGCGGCGGGTTCACGATGTCCTGCCGGATGCGCTCGCGCATGGCCGGATCGGCAAGGTTGTCCCAGAGCTTGCCGTCGGCCTCGGCCCAGGTCGGCAGCACCGTGGCCAGGCCGGTGCCGGCCGCCTCGTACGGGTACATGTCGGCGGTGACGTCCAGCCCTTCGGCCCGGGCCGCCTCGATCCTGGCGATGACCTCCGGCATCAGCCCCCAGTTGCCGCGGCCCGCCGCCTTGAGGTGGTAGATCTCGGTGGCGACGCCGGTGCGCCGGGCGATCTCGATCGTCTCGCCGAGCGCCTCCAGGATGCGCGTCTCCTCCGAGCGCATGTGGGTGATGTGCACGCCGCGGTAGGCCGCCACCACCTCCATCACCGCCACCAGTTCCTCGAACGTGGCGTAGCTGCTCGGTGGGTAGATCAGCGCGGTGGCGAGGCCGAACGCGCCATCCTCCATGGCCTCGGCCATCACCCGGCGCATGACCGCGATTTGCGCGTCCGAGGCCGGCGCCATGTCGTACCCCATGGCGTACTCGCGGAGCGTGCCGTGACCGAGGAACGAACCGACGTTGACCGACACGCCGCGGGCGGCGAGATCCTCCAGCCACGGCGCGAACCGCGTCCAGCCTGCGGCGAGCGCATTCCAGCCGTCGAGGGCGTCGCCGAGCCGGGAACGCAGTTCCTCCGGGAACGGGTTGGCAATCAGACCGCCGGCGGGAGACGGCGTCCACGCTTCGCCCATGATCTCGGTGGTCACGCCCTGCGTCACCTTCGAGAGCGACCGGCGGTCGGTGAGGAAGGGCACGATCGAGTGGGACTGGATGTCGATGAAGCCGGGGCAGACCGCGAGATCCCCGGCGTCGACAGTCTCCGCGGCCGTGCCGTCGAGCAGACCCGGCGGCGCCACGGCGGCGATCCGGCCGCCTGCGAGCGCGACATCGGCCCGGACCCAGGGGTTGCCCGCGCCGTCGATCAGCCTGCCGCCGTGGATGAGGGTGTCATGGGTCGCCATCGCGCGCTGCTCCGGGGTGGTCGAGGTGGTTGAAACCGAAGCGCCCGCCCCCCATCCGGCGGGCGGGCGCGGGCCGGGACCGAGACCCGGGTTAGTCGTCGTCTTTCGCGTTGGTGGACGCATCCCGGATCGACTCGACGACCCCGGCGTCGGCAAGGGTAGTGGTGTCGCCGAGGGGGCGCCCGGCGGCGATGTCCCGCAGCAGGCGGCGCATGATCTTGCCGGAACGGGTCTTCGGGAGGTCGGGGGTGAACATGACCGTCTTCGGGCGGGCGATGGCGCCGATCCGGTTGGCGACGTGCTGGCGCAGTTCCTGGCCGAGTTCCGGGGTGGGTTCCACGCGGGCCTTGAGGATGACGAAGGCAAAGATCGCCTCGCCGGTCAGCGGGTCCGGGCTGCCCACCACGGCGGCCTCGGCCACCCGGTGGTCGTCCACCAGGGCGCTCTCGATCTCGGTGGTGCTGAGGCGGTGGCCGGAGACGTTCATCACGTCGTCCACGCGGCCCATCAGCCAGTAGTAGCCCTCCTCGTCGCGGTTGCAGCCGTCGCCGGGAAAGTACTTGCCCGGGAAGCGCGACCAGTAGGTCTCCTGGTAGCGCTCGGGGTTGCCGTAGATGCCGCGGAGCATGTGCGGCCACGGCTTTTCGAGCACGAGGTAGCCGCCCTCGCCAAGGGGCACGCTGTTGCCGTCGTTATCCACGATGTCGGCGAAGATGCCGGGCAGCGGTTTCGTGGCGGAACCGGGCTTGGTGACGGTGACGCCGGGGAGGGGGCTGATCATGATGCCGCCGGTCTCGGTCTGCCACCAGGTGTCGACCACCGGGCAGCGGCCGCCGCCGACGACGTTGTGGTACCA
>JBJTKE010000022.1:0-2974 GCA_046096285.1 Chloroflexota bacterium | reverse complement strand
CCGAAAACGCGCCGCGCCCGCTCCCGGACGATCCGGGAGCGGGCGCGGTGGCACGTGCGCCGGGAAGAACTACTTGACGGTCATCTTCCCGACCATGCCGGCCTGCTTGTGGCCCGGCACGTTGCAGTAGTACTCGTACTCGCCCGCCGGGGCGTTGACGACGACCTCGTGGGTCTCGCCCGGGGCCTGGTCCTTGCTGATCTTGAGCGCGTCGATCGCGAAGTTGTGCGGCGCGGCGCCCTCGTTCGGCAGGATGATCGTCACGTCGGTGTTCGCCGGGATGGTGAACTCCTTCGGGTCGAAGTAGATGTCGTGCGAGGTCACCGTCACGCTCTCGGCATCGGCGCTCGCGGCGGCAGCCGGGCTGGCCTTGGCGGCGGGCGCTTCCGTCGCCGCAGGCGCCTCGGTCGCCGCGGGCGCCTCGGTCGCCGCCGGCGCTTCCGTCGCCGCAGGCGCTTCCATCGCCGCAGGCGCTTCCGTCGCCGCAGGCGCTTCCGTCGCCGCGGGCGCTTCCTTCGCCGCAGGCGCTTCCGTCGCCGCGGGCGCTTCGGTGACAGCCGGCGCCTTGGTGCCCTCCTGGGCATTGTCGCCGCCGCAACCGGCCAGCAATCCGAGCGCCAGGGCGGCGGTCGGTACGATCATCCAGCGTTGCTTCACAATGGCCTCCCAGCCTGATCGGGCGCGCAGCGCCCTCATCGACACACCATGAATACCACACCAGGCAAAAGCCGGAGTGGACCCGCGTTTCCCGCCCGGCAGGCAGGAATCAGCTTGCGGTCATCTTGCCGACCATGCCGGCGTCCTTGTGGCCCGGCACATTGCAGTAGTACTCGTACTCGCCCGCCGGCGCGTTGATCGTGACCTCGTGGGTCTCGCCCGGCATCTGATCCTGGCTGATATTCAGCGCGTCGATCGCGAAGTTGTGCGGCGCCGCGCCCTCGTTCGGCAGGACGACCGTCACGTCGGTGTCCGCCGGGATGGTGAACTCGGTCGGGTCGAAGTAGATGTCGTGCGAGGTCACCGTCACGCTCTCGGCGGCGACAGGCGCGGCGGCATCGGCCGCGTCGGCGGCCGGGGCGGCATCGGCGGGCGCGGCGGCATCGGCGGCCGGGGCTGCGCCGACCTTGAGATTCGGGTCGGCCACCAGTTTCCCGACCATGCCGGCGTCCTTGTGGCCAGGCACGTTGCAGTAGTACTCGTACTCGCCCGCCGGGGCGTTGATCGTGACCTCGTGGGTCTCGCCCGGGGCCTGGTCCTGGCTGATGTTCAGCGCGTCAATCGCGAAGTTGTGCGGCGCTGCGCCGAGGTTGGGCAGGATGACCTTGATGTCGGCCGCGGCCGGGATGGTCACCTCCGTCGGCTCGAAGTAGATGTCGTGGGAGGTGATGGTGACCTCGCCGGTCGAGGCGGCGCTGGCGCCGCCGCCGCCGGTGTCGCCCCCGGCCTCCGGGGTGGCCTCGATCACCGGCAGGTTCGCCACGTCGGTCACCCGCGTGACGTCCTCCTGCTCCACCATCTTCGGGCTGCCGCAGGCCGCCAGCAGCGCGACCGCCGCCACCGCCGCGGGCACCACCGTGAACCACCGCCAGGACATCGCCATGTTCCCGTTCCTCCAGAACCTGCCGAGGCGCAGCGCGCCCGTATCGCCCGTGTCCCGCGGTGGCCGACCTGCGGCGTCGGTTCACCGCCGCCCGGGGCCCGGACCATCCCTCGCGGAATCTGCCAGCGCGCGCCCGGCGACGTCGTTGCCGCCGCATATTGTACCCACCGCCGCAGGCCGATGCCGGGGTGGGAGCGCCCCCGGTCAGCCGGGAAGCTTGCCGGGATTGAGCAGCCCCGCCGGGTCAAAGGCCCGCTTCAGCCGCCGCAGCGGCTCGGCCGCCTCGCCCAGTTGCGCGGCGAGCCACCCCGCCCGGGCGATGCCGATGCCCTGGTGATGGGCGATCGCCCCACCGTTCGCCAGCGTGGTCCGCATCGCCGCGTCCCACGCCCGGACGTACCGCGCCACCGCCTCGGCGTCGTCCGCCGCGGCGATGGCGAACTGCACCGTGCAGCAGGCCCCCGTCTCGTGAATCTCCGGAAAACTCATGGCGACTGTGTCGCATTCGGCGGCGAGCGCCTGCCGCAGGGCGTCGTGCAGCCCCGCCAGCCGCGACCACGGCGCTTGCACGTCGAGCGCATCGGCCAGCACGCCCGGCTCCCGCAGCGCGAGAAACCAGTCCGGCCGGCGCTGGCGGCTCGCGTCCCACCGCTCCGCGACCGACCGCGCCATGTCCGCCGCCCCGTGCCTGCCGGCGATGGCGAGCAGGCAATGCTCCTGCGCCAGCGGCAGCCCGGCCGGACCCTCGCAGCCGAGCAGCAGCAGGCACCCGGGCAGGTCGTGACCGTGCAGGTCCTTCTGGCGCTCGGTTTCGGCGGCATCGAACAGGCAGACCGTGGCGGGCGCGATGCCAGCCTGCGCGATCTCCCGCAAGGTCTCCAGCCCGGACGGCAGGTTCGGCATCCAGAGCGCGCGCATCAGCCGCTGCTCCGGAACCGGGGGCACGGCCAGCGTGACCTCGGTGACGATCCCGAGCGTACCCTCCGACCCGATGAACAACGCCCGCGGATCGGGCCCGGCCCCCCAGCGCGGCATCGCCGGGGTCGTGACCAGCGTTCCGTCGGTCAGCGCCACCTCCAGCGAAACCAGCCGCTCGCGGATGCCGCCGTACCGCCCGGAGGCCGTGCCCGTCGCCCCGGTCGCCACCCAGCCGCCGACGCTCGACAACTCCAGCGAGCGCGGCAGGAAGCCGACGGTGCGGCCCCGCTCGCGCAGCCACCGCTCGAGTTCGCCGCCGACCGTGCCGGCCCCGGCGGTCACCGTGCCGTCCATCTCCGAGAGCGGCCCGATGCGGTCCAGTCGCTGCATGGAGAGCAGCACCCCCGGCTGTCCCGGCACGGCGCCGCCCACCACCCCGCTGCCGCCGCCACCCGC
>JBJTKE010000021.1:0-2273 GCA_046096285.1 Chloroflexota bacterium | reverse complement strand
CTGTCGACGTTGCCGGTCACCGTCGTGTCCGCCAGCGTCATCGCGCCATCCACGAGCTGGATCCCACCGCCGCGACTTCCGGTGACGAGGCAGCCGTTGAGCCGGGCCGCGCCGCCGGTGGACAGGACCCCGGCCGTGTCGTTGTCCCGCATCGTGCAGCCCGTCAGCGTGACCGAGGCGCCCGGCGCATCCGCCTTGAAGTAGGGGCCGAATTCGCACCCGCTGAAGGTGGAGTTCTCGATGACGTGCACGCCGTTCAGGGCGTCGATGCCGAACTGGGCCCCGGACACGGTGCAGCCGCGCACCGTCCACGACACCGTGCCGTTGGTGTAGGAGTAGATCAACTCCTCGTCGTCCGCTCCGGCGTTGCCGGTGAAGCGCAGGCCCTCCAGGGTCACCGCGTGCTTCGTCGCCGCGTCCAGCGGGTTTTCGCCGACCACCACGTAGCAGGCGTAGCTGTCCTCGTTGATGACCGTGGTCCGGCTCGGGATCAGCACCACGTCCGTCGCGCCGTTGCAGGCCCGCAGGGTGATGTCCTTCGTCACCAGGATTTCCGTGGGGTAGGTTCCCGAGTCGATCGTGATCACCCCGCCCGGGGCCGCCGCGGCATAGGCGGCATTGACGGTCGTGTGGGCGCACCCGCTGGCGCAGACGGTGCAGCGCGGCTGGCACGTCCTGTTCCTGCAGACCGCGCTGCCGCAACAGGTTTGCCCGTTCGCGCAGGCCTTCCCCGGCTTGATGCACCGGCAGCGCCCCGGCTTGCCCTTGCGGCCCGGCTGGCAGTAGTTCGTGCAGCAGTCCTTGTGCCGGGTGCACCGGTTTTCGGAGGCCTTCGGCCCGCATGGCCGCTTCTCCGA
This sequence comes from Chloroflexota bacterium, assembly GCA_046096285.1. Lineage (GTDB taxonomy): Bacteria > Chloroflexota > Chloroflexia > Thermomicrobiales > UBA6265 > CADCWF01. The sequence continues at coordinate 1,416 of JBJTKE010000021.1, read as the reverse complement.
CGCTGGCATGCGCCCGCCCAACGTGCCGCCCTTGCCGGACCTGGCCGCCTTGCCGTCCTTGCCGGGCGCTGCTTCCGTGATGGCCGCCCGGCCCGCGAGCGCGCCAACAACCGCCGCCACCGCCGTCCGGACGCCCGCCCGCCGGCTTGCCCCTGAGGCGAGTGCCCGCGCGATCCCGTCGAATGCCGGCTGTTCCATGCTCGATTCTCCCCCGGTGTTTCCGGCCACGTCGCCGGCAAGGCGCCACACCGCGGCATCGCCGCCGCGGACAATTCTCCGGCAGGTCATGCCCATCCGCAACACGGCCCGCGCGGCCCCGCCGCCGGATCGGACCGGAAGGCAACGGACGGCCCGGCGGAGCGATCCGCCGGGCCGTCCCGAACTTGCCGCCCATTCGCGAGGGCCGGACCGCGCCGTCCGCTCCCCGCCGCCGCCTGCCTCAGAACGCGCAGTTCGGCACCGGCGTGAACACTGTGTTGTCCGTCGTGAGCGCGCACTGGTAGCTGCCGGTGTTGCCGTAGACGTTGCTGCTGCTCACCCCGACGACCGTCACGGTGTAGCTGGCCGAGTTGAAGATGCCGAACCCGCTGGCTGCCGGCGCGGAGTTGCCGGTGACGAGCGTGGACCCGGCGAAGGTGATGGTGGCGTTGGCTTCGGCCAATACCCAGACCCCGCCGGCCCAATCCTGCCCGAAGTCCTGACGGTTGCCGGTCACCAACGTGTCAGTGACCGTCATGACCCCGCTCCGCAGGCCGATTCCGCCATAGGCATTGCCCGAGACCGTGCACCCCGTGATCTGCGTCACGCCGCCCAAGGAGATTAAGCCCGCATTCGCGTTGTTCGTCAATGAGCACCCGGTCACGTTCACCGATGCGGCCGGATCATCCATGTCAAAGCCCAGCCCGTAGTACCCGCCCGTGACAGTCGAGTTCTCGATCACCTGCGTCCCGTTGTAGGCGTCGATTCCGATAATAAATGCCCCGGTGAAGGTGCAGCCCCGGACCGTCCACGACACCGTGCCGTTGGTGGTGGAACTGATCATCGCCTCGTCATAGAGCTCGCCGGGCGACGAAACGGTGAACGTCAGGCCCTCCAGCGTCACCGCATGTTTCGTCGTCGTATCGACCAGGTCCTCGCCGATCACCACGTAGTAGCTGTCATTCATGAAGGTGGTCCGGGTCGGGAACAGCACCACCTCCGTCGCGCCTTCGCAGGCCCGCAGGGTGATGTCCTTCGTCACCAGGATCTCGGTCGGGTAGGTTCCCGAGTCGATCGTGATCACCGCGCCCGGGGCCGCTGCCGCATAGGCCGCGTTCACCGTCGTGTAGGCGCACCCGCTCGCGCAGACCGTGCAGCGCGGCGTGCACCGCTTGTTCACGCAGGTCGCCCCGCCGCAGCAGGTCTGTCGGTTCTTGC
>JBJTKE010000020.1:0-7608 GCA_046096285.1 Chloroflexota bacterium | reverse complement strand
CCTTGAGTTCGCGCAGGGTCTTCGGCAGGGAGCGCCAGTCCGACGCCCGCATGTCATCGTTGATGATGACGATGACGATGGGCCGGGCCCTCCGTGTTGGCTGGCGCGCCGCGCCCGTGCCGGAGGCCATCGCGCCCGCCCCGGCCACGGCCCCGGTCAGCAGTTTCCGCCTGTCGATCACCCGGTCCCTCGTTCCCGTTCCGGCGCGGCCGCCGTTTCCGCGATCCACCCGCCGCGGCTCCGCGCCGAATGATCCCGCGCCCGTGTTACCGCCGGGGAAACGGCCCTTCGCGCCCGTCACCGGCATGTCGCGCCCCGGCAACCCTTGAGGGCGGCAAGCCTCGCCGAGAGCGCCGCCGGATCGGGGAGATCCCCCGCCCGGGGCGGCGCGGCCACGCCCGCGGGCGGCAGCAGGTTGGTCAGTTGCAGCGGATCGCTGCGCATGTCGAAGTACTCCCGCTCGCCGGCGGCGTACTCGAAATAGGAGTAGCGGGCGGTATGCAGGCCCCATCCGCGCACCGGCCACGGATCCCACGGCGAGAACTGCGAGAGCACCTCGCGGCGCGGCCTGCCAGAGAGCATGGATGCGCCATCCGCCCACGGCATCCGCACCCCGGCCAGTTCGGCGATGGTCGGCGCGAGGTCGACGTTGGCGACGAGGCGGGAAGACGTTCCCCGCCGGAAGCGCGGCCCCCAGGCCAGCATCGGCACCCGCAACGACCCGTCGTAGGGGACCGCCTTCTGGTCCATCAGCCGGTGCTCGCCCATCTGGAAGCCGTTGTCGCTGGCGATGAAAATCGAGGTGGACTCCAGCCTGCCGGTCTCCTCGAGCGTGTCCACCAGCGACACGATCGCCTCGTCGAGCGAGAGCAGCGACTGCAGCCTGCTGCGCTCGAGCCGGTCGCCGTAGGCGATCGCCTCGGGCTGCATCGGGAGCATGGTCCGAACGTACGAACTCTTGTCGGATACGTCCGCTTCGTTGAAGGCGGGCGTCCGCGCCATGGCCGCGCCGGGGAAGGCCGACCGGTGCCGTGGGGCCGGGACCGGCGGGCTGTTGCCCGGGCCGGTGTGGGGGGCGTTGGAGCCGAACAGGAGAAACAGCGGTTGCTCCGCCGGGGTCTCGAGGACGAACTCGCGGGCGAACTCGCCAAGCACATCGGTGAGGTAGTCGCCCTTCCGGAACATGACCAGTTTGCCCTCGATGTCGAGGGGGTAGATGTCGTAGTCGATGACCGGGGTGGACACCCAGCGATCCCAGCCCGCGGGCCGGTTGCCGATGGTCTGGCCGGAGTTCAGAAACTTGCCGAACAGCCCGGTGCGATAGCCGGCTTTCCGCAGGACGTAGGGGATCGACCGCCGGGCGAGCCCGTTCCTCCGGTACACCGAGTAGGTCGAGTCGGGTCCGTCCCGCATGTTCCAGAGCACGCCATTGTTATGGCCATACTGGCCAGTCAGAAACGCCGCCCGCGAGGGATCGCACAGGGGGGTGTTGAAGAAGAAATTGGGGTAGAACGCGGCATCCCGGAGGCGCCTCCGCGTCTTTGGCAGGGCCCGCCAGTCGGAGGTCCGCATGTCGTCGGCGAGGATCACCACGATGTCCGGCCGGCGCGGCGGCGCAGCCGAGGCGAAGGCGGCACGAATCCCGGCGGCGGCAACCCCGGCCACCAGGCCCCGGCGATGCACTCCCATCGCAACCCCTCCCCGCGAGCCGGTCATCGGCATCCCGTGCCCCGGCACGCGTCCATCCGGCGCAGCAGCGAGGAGAGTTGGGTCGGACCCGGCAGACCGCCCGGGGCGGGCGGCGCGGGCATCCCCGGGGGCCACAGGTTGGAGAGTTCCATCGGGTCGTTCCGGAGATCGTAGAACTCCCGCTCGCCGTTGGCATATTCGTAGTAGAGCAACTGGCGGGAACGCAGGCCGTGGCCGCTGAACTCGAACCCGTACTGGGGGCGAAGATCGATGTGCACGTAGTCGCGGGATTCCTTGCTGACCAGCGAGAAGCCGTCGGCGGCGGGCAGGCGCACCCCGGCCAGGCTGGCGATGGTGGGGGCGATGTCGATGTTCGCCACCAGTCGCTTGTCGACCTTTTTCCCGAACGGCCTGCCCCACGCCAGCATCGGCACCTGGCAGGCCCCGGTGTACGGAACCGCCTTGCCCATGTCCATGCGATGCTCGCCCATCATGAACCCGTTGTCGCTGAGCACAAAGATGCAGGTGTTGTGCATCTTGCCCCGCTGCTTCAGCGCGAGCACCACCGAGGCGATCATGTCGTCCGCGGATCGCAGGGTGCTCAGCCTGAGCCCCTCGAAGGTGTCGATGCGCGCCTGTTGCTCGAGGGTCAGCGAGGGCCGCGCCCGCACCGTGGTTGGCTTGTCCGACACATCGGCCTCGTTGTACGCCGGGGTCCGTCGCACCCGTGCCGACGCATCGGCGTTCGCGTAGCGGCGGTCGGGCTCCGGCACGCCGAACGTCGAGGTGTGCGGCGCCAGCGGGGCGAGGTGGAGATACATCGCCTGCTCGAACGGGGTTTCGGCGATGAACCGCCGGGCGTAGTCGCCGAGCACGTCGGTGATGTAGTCCCGCTCGTTGACCGGCGTTTCCTTGCCGTCCTCCAGCAGGGTGAATTTCGTGTAGCGGTAGTTCCAGGCGGCAACGAACCGGTCCCAGCCGGCGGGGCGGGGCGTCTTCGGCCCGTAGCCGTTCATGAACTTGCCGAACATGCCGGTCCGGTACCCGGCCTGCTGCAGGAACCAGGGGATGGACTTCCGGTCCAGGCCGCGCTGCCGGTAGGCCGAGTAGGCGGCGGTGTTGGGCGGATCGGACTCGTTCCAGCGGACGCCGTGGTTGTGGGTGTACATCCCCGTCAGCAACCCGGCGCGGGAGGGGGCGCACAGCGGGGCGTCCACGATGTAGTTCGGAAACGTCGTGCCGCCTGCCAGGGCGCGCCGGGTCTTGCGAAGGGCCGCCCAGTCGGAAGCCCGCATGTCGTCGAGCACGATCACGACGAAGTCCGGCCGGCGGTCCGGGGCGGGCAGTTCCCGATCGCCGGACCGCTGATTGCCGGCCAGCGCGGCGAGCGCCCGGGCCGGCGGCCCGCCCGCGATGGCGGCGAGGGCAGCCGCCCCCGCCCGCGCCAGCGCTTCCCTGCGGCGAAAAGCCATGCGCCTCATCCTCTACCTGCCCGTCGTCACGCAGCGGCTGCCGCGGCATCGCTTGAGCAGCGCCAGCTTGGCGCTCAGTTCGGCCGGGGTGGGAATGTCTGCCGGCGTCCACGGATTGGCCGGGCCACCGGGCGGCAGGAAGTTGACGAGTTCCAGCGGATCGGACCGCAGGTCGTACAGCTCGCGGTCGCCGGAGTCGTATTCGAAGTACATCAGCGCCGCCGAGCGCAAGCCGAAGCCGCCGTCCCGGTAGGCCGTGCTGGCCAGTTGCAGCAGCGCGTAATCGCGCCGGGTGCGGCCCAGCAGGGAGACGCCATCGACCCGTTTCAGCTTGATCCCGGCGAGGTCGGCGATGGTCGGCGCGACATCGGCGTTGGAGACAACGCGCTTGTCGACGCCGGGCTTGAAGCCGGGCCCCCATGCCAGCATCGGCACCCGGACAGCCTGATCGTAGGGCTGTCCCTTGATGCCGAACAGCCGGTGCTGCCCCATGATGTACCCGTTGTCGCTGACGAACATGATCACCGTGTTGTCGAGCCTGCTCGCGGTGCGCAGCGAGCGCACAAGCGCCGACACGGCCTCGTCGGTCGAGGCCAGCAGCCGCAGGCGCTGCCGTTCGGTCTCGTCGATCTGGATCATCTGCTCGGGGGTGAGCGGCGGCAACGCGGCGACCGACGTCGGCTTGTCGCTCGTGTCCGCCTCGTTGAAGCCCGCGTCGCGCGTCACGATGTTGCGGGAGAACTTCGCGCGGTGCCGCGGCGCAGGCTGGTACGGCTCGTGGGGGGCGGTCGGCGAGAAATAGAGGAACAGCGGTTGCTCGGGCGGCGCGGTTTCGATGAACTCGCTGGCGTACCGGGCGAGGACATCGGTGGCGTAGTCGTTGCCCTTGAAGCGGATCAGTTCGGTGTCCACCATCAGGTCGAAGTTGGTGTAGCCGCCGGTCGCCTTCGCCACCCAGCGGCTCCAGCCGTCCGGCTGTTTCGCCGACTCGTCGTAGCCATGCATGAACTTGCCGACCAGCCCGGTCAGGTAGCCCGAGCGCTGCAGCAGCACCGGGATCGACCGCCGCTCCATGCCGTTGCGCGCGAACGCCGCGTAGCCGGACAGGGCGACCGGCCCGGTGTTGAACAGCACGCCGTGATTGTGGGCCAGCAAGCCGGTGAGCAGCGTCGTCCGCGCGGGCGAGCAGACCGGAAACTGGCAAAAGAAGTTCGGGTATTCGGTCGCGCCCTGCAGGGCCACCCGCGTTTTCGGCAGCGCCTGCCAGTCGGTGGCCCGCATGTCGTCGGCCACGATCAGCACGATGTTCGGCCGGGGGTCGGTTTTTGGCTGACCGGGGGCCGCCTGCTTTCCGCGCACGGGAAGGCCCGCTGCCGCTGCCCCGACCGCCGCGGCCGCGCCGGTCAGCAAGCGGCGCCTCGAATTGCTCATGACGCTCCCCTCTTCGCGGACCGGGGCCGGCGCTGGGCGTCGGTCCAACCTGCAATGAATGGCGCCCGCGTTTCCGGCCACGGCCAGCGCCGGGAGGCTGCTGGTTGCCGGGGGCCGGAGACGGCGAGCCACACCCTGCTGCTCATCTCACAGACACCGTGGGCCGCTGCATCTCCGGAGGTAGGACAGCCGCAGCGCGAGTTCGCTGGCGCGCGGCAGGCCCTGCGGCGGGTCGGGATCCTCCTCGGACCCCGGCGGCAACAGGTTGTTGAGTTCGAGCGGGTCGTTTCGCAGATCGTAGTACTCGCGCTCTCCATTCCCGTACTCGAAGTACATCAGGCGGGCGGAGCGCAGTCCCATCCCGATGTAGCGCAGCTGGAGGAAGAGGTAGTCGCGGCGGCCGGGAACCAGCAGGGACTTCCCGTCCTGCTTGGGCATGGTCGTCTCGCCGAGGCTGGCGATCGTCGGCGCGAGGTCGATGTTGCCGACCAGCTGGTTGTTCGTGCGCTGCGGGACCTTGGGGCCATACGCCAGCATCGGCACCCGGATCGACTGGTCGTAGGGCGACGCCTTGCCGATCACCCGGTGCTGTCCGAGCTGGTAGCCGTTGTCGCTCAGGATGAAGATGTAGGTGTTGTCGAACCGCTTGGCGGCCTTGAGCGCGTTGACGACGCGAACGATGCCCTCGTCCACCGCGAGCATCGAGCGCAGCCGGTTCCGCTCGTGGTTGTCGAGATCGGCCTGCTGGTCGGGCGTCAGCGGAGGCAGCGCCTGGACCGTCGACGGCTTGTCGCTGACGTCGGCCTCGTTGAAGGACTCATCCCGGGCCACGTAGGCGGTGGGGAACGCCGACTCGTGGCGGCGCGCGGGCGTCTCGGGCACGTGGGGGCCGGTCGGCGAGAAGTGCAGGAAGATCGGCTGCTCGACCGGCGCCTGCTCGATGAACTCCACGGCGTAGTCGGTCAGCACGTCGGTCTTGTACTTCGTGACGCCCTTGAAGTTGACCTGCTGACCATCGACCAGCAACGGAAAGTTGTAGAAGTCGGTCGTGTAGGAGGCGGCGAACCGGTCCCAGCCGGCGGGCTGCCGCATGCCCGGCCGCAGGCCGTTCATGAACTTGCCCCCCATGCCGGTGTGGTACCCGGCGTCGTGCATCACGAGGCCGAGCGACTCGCGGTCGAGCCCGTTCTTCTGGTAGACGCTGAAGCCGCCCTCGAACTCGCCGGAGTTGTTCCACTCCACCCCGTGATTGTGGGTGTACTGCCCGGTCAGGATCGAGGCCCGCGACGGCGAACACAGCGACGCGTCCACGATGAAGTTGCGGTACCAGGTGGAGGCGCGGAGCGCTTTCCGGGTACGCCGCAACGCCCGCCAATCGGTGCCCCGCATGTCGTCGGTGATGATCAGGACGATGTTCGGACGCTTGTCCGGCTCCGGCTCGGGAACAACCGGAGGGTTCTGCTTGCCGCCCCTGGCGTCTGTCCCGAAGCGGCCCGCCAGCGCCGCGGAGAATGCTCCTGCGCCGCTCGCCAGCAGCCGCCTGCGATCCGCCTTCGCCATGCCGCTGCCTCGATCCGTCACTGCCATCGGTCCCTTCGATGTCATCGGTCCCACCGGTCCTGTCGTCATGTTCGGCACCGTCGTCGAACGCAACGGGTCAGTTCCCGCGTTCGCGCGTTCAGGTACGCCACCGGCGGCAAGCCCTCCGGACTCGGCCCCGCGAACGAGGAACCCGGCGGCAGCAGGTTGGCCAGTTCGAGCGGATCCACCCTCCGGTCGTAGAACTCCCGCTCGCCAGTGTCGTACTCCATGTATACCAGTTCAGGCGATCGCAATCCGGTCCCGGGCGGGATCTGCTGGTTGCCCGGCATCTGGAGCGGCACGAAATCACGGCTTTCACCACCGAGCAGGTCGATGCCGTCCGCCTTGCGGAACTTGACGCCGGCCAGCCCCGCCACGGTCGGCGCGATGTCCACGTTGGCAACCAGGCGGTCGTCCCGCCGCTCGCGGAACCCGGCCCCCCAGGCCAGCATCGGGACGCGCACCGAATCGTCGTACGGGGCCCCCTTCTGGGACGCGAGCCGGTGCTGGCCCAGTTGGTACCCGTTGTCGCTCAGCACGAACACCGCGCAGTTGTCCAGCCTGCCGGCGCGCTCGAGCGCGCGCAGGATGTCGTCGATCGCCTCGTCGGCGGCCAGCAGCACGCGCAACCGGTCGCGCTCCTCCCGGTCGAGAGCGGCGATTTCCGTTGCGGTCAGCGGCGGCACGGCCTGCATCGGCGACGGCTTGTCCGAAACGTCGAATTCGTTGAATGCCAGGTCCCGCCGCACCATCTTGCCGCTGAACTCGGCGCGGTGGCGGCGGGCGGGCGTGGCCGGGCCATGGGGGGCGTTGGGCGCAAAGTAGAGGAACAGCGGCCGCTGCGGCGGGAACGACTACAAGACCGATGTGCTCCGCGACTATGCCGTCGACGTTGAGCGAGAAATCGACGTAGCCGAGACCGGTGGTCGCCACCCAGCGGGACCAGCCGAGCGGCCGCCACGAACCCTCGCGAAACCCGTTCAGGAACTTTCCGACCAGCCCGGTGTGGTAGCCCGAGCGCTCGAGCGAGTGGTTGATCGTCTCGGTTTCGAGGTTGTTCCGCCGGAACGCCTCGAGTCCGCCGTCGCGTTCGTCGCGGCCGTTGTTCACCACCTCGTGGTTGTGGGCATACAGCCCGGTCAGCAGGCTGATCCGGGAGGGCGAACAGAGCGGGCAGTTGATGATGAAGTTGGGAAAGGTGGAGCCCCGGGACAGGCGCTTCTGGACGGAGGGGAGGGCTGCCCAGTCGGTCGCCCGCATGTCGTCGAGGACCACCACCACGATGTTCGGGCGCGGGTCGGACGGCGACCCCTGGCCACCCCGGCCATGCGGGCGGTTGCGTCCGCCGCCTGAGGCCTGCCGGACCGATACCGTTCCGGCGAGGGCGCCACTGGCGGCCGCGCCGGCGGCAGCGGCAAGCGCCGCCCGGCGGTGG
>JBJTKE010000019.1:0-26149 GCA_046096285.1 Chloroflexota bacterium | reverse complement strand
CGCCCCACCCGCCCGCGGCGGCACCCGCCGCCCCCGGCCCGGCGCCGGCGCCGGGCCGCGCCCGCCGCCCCCGCCCGCGAAACCGGCCCAGCGCCTCGCCGCGGGCCAGAAGGTCTTTCACAACAAGTTCGGCGAGGGCGTCATCCTCGAGGCCGTCGAACGCCGCGACGGCGACCAGGAACTCGTCATCGCCTTCACCCGCCACGGCCAGAAACGGCTGCTCGCCAGTTTCGCCAACCTCGACCCGATCGGCGACGACTGACCCGTCCACCCGCTCAGCGCCCCGCCGCGGCGGCCGTCCCGATCCGCGGCGTGGTACTGTGGTTCGCCTTAACACCTCACTCGTCGCGTCACTTCCCAGCACCGGAGCCTGCCGTGACCGCCGCCTCCCCAGCCGCCCTCACCGTCCGCGAACGTCTCGAGGCGCGCGAGCAGCGCATCCTCGCGCCGGCCGCCTGCCGCAGCGCCGGCCAGCCCCGCGCCGTCGAGGAACCCGAGTCCGGCCTCCGCACCCGTTTCCAGCGCGACCGCGACCGCGTCCTCCACACCAAGGCCTTCCGCAGGCTCATGCACAAGACGCAGGTCTTCATCGCCCCCGCCGGCGACCACTACCGCACCCGCCTCACCCACACCCTCGAGGTGACCCAGATCGCCCGCACCGTCGGCCGCGCCCTCGGCCTGAACGAGGACCTGATCGAGGCCATCGGCCTCGCGCACGATCTCGGCCACACCCCCTTCGGCCACGCCGGCGAACGCGCCCTCGCCGAGGTGTTCCCCGGCTTTCGCCACAACGAGCAGAGCCTGCGCGTCGTCGACGCCCTCGAACGCGACGGCCGCGGCCTGAATCTCACCGCGCCGGTGCGCGACGGCATTCTCACCCACTCCAAATCCCGCAGCGGCATGACGCGCAATGCCGGCGGCGCACCCTCCACGCTGGAAGCCGAGGTGCTCAAACTGTCCGACGCCGTCGCCTACATCAACCACGATCTCGACGACGCCCTGCGCGGCGGCCTGATCGCCGCCGAAGACATCCCGCCGCAGGTCGTCGCCGTCCTCGGCGCGACCCACGCCCGCCGCATCGACACCCTCGTCTCCGACATCGTCGCCCACTCCGACAGCGAATCGCCGCCCGGCGACATCGCCATCTCCCCCGCCATCCAGGCCGCCGCCGACGACCTCCGCGACTTCCTGTTCGAGCGGGTCTACACCCCGCTCAACGACGAGGCCAACACCCACCGCGCCCAGCACATCGTCCGCGAGTTGTTCGCCTGGTTCGCCGCCGATCCCTCGCGCATCCCCGACGGCTACCAGGCCCCCGCCGCGGGCGACGACGCGCCCGAGCGCCGCGCCGCCGACTTCGTGGCCTCCATGACCGACCGCTACGCCATCGAACTCTTTGAACATCTCTTCGTTCCCCAGCACTGGAGCGTCTAGATTCGCTTGCGTCCGGCCAATTTGTCCGTACACTGTTCGCGGACGAGGCGCCCTGCGCCGCGCCGGGAGGGATCGCCGCCGTGGCCCGAGATGCCGTCGCCGAGGTGCGCGAGCGCACCGACATCGTGGAACTCGTCTCGGCCTACGTCCCGCTCAAGCGCGCGGGCCGCTCCTACAAGGGCAACTGCCCCTTTCACCAGGAGCGCACCCCGTCGTTCATCGTCTTTCCCGACTCCCAGAACTTCCACTGCTTCGGCTGCGGCAAGGGCGGCGACGCCTTCACCTTCTACATGGGCATGGAGCATGTCGAGTTCCGCGAGGCCCTGCAGGAACTCGCCCGCCGGGCCGGCGTCGAACTGCAGAGCGTCCCCGCCGTCGCCCCCGAGGTCGACGCCCACCGCCAACGCCTGATCGATCTCAACGAGCAGGCCGCCACCTTCTACGCCAACATCCTCGTCAACAGCGAGATGGGCCGCCCCGGCCGGGAGTACGTCGAGCGCCGCGGTCTCGCTCCCGAGGTGATCTCCCGCTTTGGCCTCGGCTTCGCCCCGGACGCCTGGGACACCCTGCTGCGCTTCCTCGCCCAGCGCGGCATCGATCCCGGGCTAGCCCACGAGGCCGGCCTGTTGCAGGAACGCGACAGCGGCGGCCACTACGACCGTTTCCGCGGCAGGCTCCTCTTCCCCATCCGCACCCGCGAGGGCCGCACCGTCGGCTTCGGCGGCCGCGCCCTCGGCGATGCCCAGCCGAAGTACCTCAACTCCCCCCAGAGCGCCATCTTCGACAAGAGCTCCCTCGTCTACGGGCTCGATCTCGCCCGCGACGCCATCCGCGCCCGCGACGAGGCCGTCATCGTCGAGGGCTACATGGATTGCATCGCCGCCCACCAGTTCGGCCACGCCAACGTCGTCGCCTGCATGGGCACCGCCGTCACCGAGGAGCAGGTCGCCCAGGTCAAGCGCCTCTCCCGCAAGATCGTGCTCGCCCTCGACGCCGACGCCGCCGGCCAGATGGCCACCCTGCGCAGCCTCGAGATGCTGCCCGGCGCCCTCGGCGAGGAGGCCGGCCCCGAGCCGGTGCTCGCCGCCGGGCGCGGCGCCTCGCCGCAGGTCGTCGTCTCCTGGGAGCGCAAGCTCAACGCCGAGATCCGCATCGTCCAGTTGCCCGAGGGCAAGGATCCCGACGACCTCATCCGCCGCAACCCTGCCGCCTGGCCGGAGGTCGTCGCTGGCGCCCGGCCCTTCCTCGACTTCTTCATCGACGGCGTCACCGCCGGCATCCCGGCCAGCGACGGCCGCGCCAAGGCCGCCGCCGTCGCCCGCATCGCCCCGGTCGTGCGCGCCGTTGGCGACCGCATCCAGGAGGCACATTACGCCGCCCTCATCGCCCGCAAACTCGGCCTGCCGGATGGCTCGGTCCTCGCCGAAATCCGCCGCGGCGGCGCTTCGCCGCGCGCGGCCGCGCCGGGCGCCGTCGCCGCGCCGGCGGGCAGGCTGGCCGCGCTCCCGCAGCCGCCCGCGACCGCAAGCCGGGAGGATCACCTCGCCTCCCTGCTGCTCGCGCACCGGCCGATTCTCGCCGGGTTGCTGCCGCAGGTCCGTGAGGATGATTTCTTCGACGCCCGCAACCGCGAACTCCACCGGGTGCTGGCCGATCCCGCGATTCCGGCCGACCTCGGGCCGGAAGCCATCATCGCCGGCCTCGAGGACAACGTCGCCGACCACGCCGAGCGCCTCGTCGCGGACCTCGAACGCACCCCCATCCGCTACCCCGGCCAGATCGAGCGCGATGCCGTGACCACCCTCGCCCAGCTGCGGCAGACCCGCTACCGCGACCAGATCGCCGCACTGCAGGCGCAGATCCGCGACGCCCAGGAGCAGGGCGAAGCCGCCGAGGTCGAGGATCTCACCGCCCGGCTCTCGGCCCTCGCCGCCCGCCACGCCGAGTTCGAACCGCCCGTCAGCCCCTACTTCCGCGACCTGCGAAACTTCCGCTCCAGCGGACAGTAGCCTGCCGCCCGCCCGGGGCCCATCGTCCGGCCGCCCCGGCCTTGCGCCGGCCCTCCATCGCCAGGAGCAGCCCCATGCCAGAGCACCCCGGCCCCCCCGGCGACTCGCGCGACGCCCCGGGCGATGCCGGGCCGCTCGCGGGCCTGTTCCTCGCGGCAGGCGCCGGCGCGGCAGCCAGCCCGGCCCCGGGCTCTGACCCGCCGCCGCCGGAGAGCTTCCCGGGCAGCCTGACCCTCCCCGGGCTCGACCGCCCGCTCCGCGTCATCGACCTCGAGCAACCCCGGTTCGAGGGGATGCCGGTCATCGCCGGCCATTTCCCCGGCTACCTCTACTTCCTCCACCGCCGCCACGGCGACGACTACGACCCCGATCTGTCCGGGCCCCGCTCCAGCGCCTCCGGCGTCATGCTCTGCATGGAGCACAGCGGCACCCATCTCGACGCCATCTCCCACCAGGCCGACGGCCAGCGCCTGCTCGGAGGGTTCGACGCCGCCGGCGCCTGCAACAAGAAGGGCTTCCGCGTTCACGGCGTCGAGACCATCCCCCCCTTGGTCGGTCCCGCGGTCCTGCTCGACGTCGCCGCCGCCCGCGGCGTCACCGACCTCGACGCCGGCGCCCTCGTCACCGCCGCCGACCTCGACGCCGCCTGCCGCCGCGCCCGCGTCGAGGTGCGCCCCGGCGACGTCGTCCTCGTCCGCACCGGCAACGGCCGCCACTGGACGGACTCCGAGCGCTACCTCGCCGGCCCCGGCCTCGGCGCCGACGCCTCAGCCTGGCTGGCAGGCCGCGGCGTCGTGGCCGTCGGCGCGGACAACATGGCCTGGGATCTCATCGGCCTGCGCGACCCCGCCCTCAACTGCGACCTTCCCGGTCACCTGCTGCTGCTTGCCCGGCGCGGAATCTACATCCTCGAAAACCTGCGTCTCGAGGAACTCGCCGCCGCCGGGGCCGGCCGCTTCACCTTTCTCTGCACCCCGCTCAAGTTCACCGGCGCAACCGGCTCCCCGGTTCGCCCGGTCGCGATCCTCGGCGGCGGCTGAACCCCCGACCGCGGCCGCGTCCGCGGCCGCGGTCGGGGTGGCCGCTCGCCCTATTCCGGCGCGGGGCAATTCACCATCCAGCGCACGCCGAAGCGGTCGGTCAACGCGCCGTAATAGCCCCAGAACTGATCCGCCATCGGCATCGTCACCTCGCCGCCGTCCGCGAGCGCGGCGAAGAGGCGGTCCGCCTCGGCGCGGCCGTCGGTCTCCACCGAGATGTGCACGTTGTTGCCGCGGACCAGCGAAAAGCCCATCGACTCCGGCGCGTCGGTGCCCATCAGCACGTGGCCGCCCGCGATCGGCAGTTGCACGTTCATGATCAGATTCCGGTCGGCCTCGGGGATCTGCGGGCCGTCGTCGCCCTCGCCGCCGTCCGCGGGAATGTCCCCGAACCGCATCATCGGCCCCGCGAACTCGGTTCGAAACGCCTCGCGGTAGAACAGGAAGGCCGCCTCCGTCTCCCGCGCGAAGTTCAGGTAGGTGTTCACGCGCGCCATTGCTCGCTCCCTGCCGGCCGGTCAGCCGGCGTCGTACGCCGCCTGCAACCCGGCGCCGTCGAACTTCACCATCGCGTACCTCGCGGCCATCGCCTGCGCGGCGCGCCGCGGTTCCGGACCCCGCATCATCTCCGCGAACCCGGAGGGTACGATATGCCAGCACGGGCCGAACCGGTCCCGCAGCCAACCGCACTGCACCGGCGTGCCGCCGCCCTCCGGGAGGGCATCCCGGCGCCGGTCGATCACCTGCTGGTCCCGGCACTCGACCACGAACGATACCGCCCCGTCGAACCTGAACAGCGCGCCGCCGTTGATCGCCTGGAACCGCTGCCCATTGAGCAGGAAATCGACGAACGGCACCGCGCCCGACGGATCCGGCGTGGTTCCGGTGAAGCGCCGGGCGTCGAGCACGCGAGAGTCCGGCAAAATGGCGCTGGAGAACTCCGCCGCTTCAAGGGCGTCCCGATCGGACCAGAGGCACCGGGAAATCGGGGAGACCAGCGCCATCAACAACCTCCAGCGGTCGTTGTCCGCGGGAGTGCACGTTCATTCCGGTGGTCGCCGCCAGCGCCTACAGCAGCGCGGTCAGCACCTCTTTCTCGAACTCGCCGCGGCCGACGATCACCGAGCCGCCCGACACCTCGACCCGCTCGATGCGGTCGGGATACCCGTGCACCGCGGCATGGAGCACGCTCGGCCGCCCGATCTCCCGTCCCTGCCGGATTTCGATATCCACCCCCGGCTCGATCAGCCCGTACCGGTAGAGGTGGCAGGCCAGCGGGCCGGCCGCGGAGCCGGTCGCCGCGTCCTCGCTCACCCCGGCCGCCGGCGAGAACATCCGGCTTTTCCAGTCGGCGCCAGTTCCCGCGAAGCAGACGATGCCGATGGTCGGAATCCCCCGCTCGCGGGCGATGGTGGCGAGGTCATAGGGGTCGGGGTGCAGCGCGCGCACCTGGTCGCGGCTCTCGAACCCGACATAGACGTGCACCATCCCGTTGTCGTAGATCTCCACCGGCAGGGTCGAGCGGGTGGTGCCGAGCGCCAGCAGCAGGCTTTCCGGGTTCCGCCACGGCGTCACCGTCGGCACCGGCTGCCGCATCCGCCCCGCCACGTACCGGCCCTCCATCGGGGTCAGCGTCACCGGCACCGTGCCCGCTCCGGTCTCGAGCCGGATTTCCCGCTCCCCCCGCTCCGCCGCGATCACCACCGCCGAACCGATGATCGGGTGCCCGGCGAACCGGAGTTCGCTGTTGGGCGTGAAAATCCGCATCTTCGCGTGAGCGCCGGTCGTCGACGGATAGAGGTAGACGGTTTCCGAGAAATTGATCTCCCGCGCGATCGGCTGCAGCAACGCCTCCGGGATCTCCGCCGCATCGCTGAACACCGCCAGTTGGTTGCCGGCCAGCGGGCGCTCGGTGAACACGTCGCAGATCGTGAACTTCCAGGTCATGGCCGCCTCCGCCGCGATGACGCCGCACCGTTCGCGCGCCGCCGCTTCCCCTTCGCCAGCGCTATCGCCGATGCCGGGAGCATGCCAGAAAACGGCCGCGCCGGAAACCGGCGCGCCCGTCGTCAGTCCGCCGCGGCGGTCGTCGGCGCAGCGTCGAGCAGGGCCGCCTGCACCGCCCGGCCGCCCCG
The DNA here is from genome assembly GCA_046096285.1 of Chloroflexota bacterium. Classification (GTDB taxonomy): domain Bacteria; phylum Chloroflexota; class Chloroflexia; order Thermomicrobiales; family UBA6265; genus CADCWF01. The sequence continues at coordinate 19,531 of JBJTKE010000019.1, read as the reverse complement.
CACGATCGCCGCCAGGTCCGCCGGGGCGATCGTCTGCGCCCCGTCGCACAGGGCCCTGTCCGGATCGGGGTGGACCTCGATGATCAGCCCATCCGCGCCGCAGGCCAGCCCGGCCAGCGCCATCCGCCCGACCAGTTGCCGCCGCCCGGTGCCGTGGCTGGGATCGACCACCACCGGCAGATGCGAGAGGTCCTTCGCCATTGGCACCGCATTGAGGTCCAGGTTGAAGCGGAACGCCGGGTCGAACCCCCGGATGCCGCGTTCGCACAGAACGACCTCGCTGTTGCCGCCGGCCAGCACGTATTCGGCGCTCATCAGCCACTCCTCGACCGTGGCCGAGAATCCCCGCTTCAGCAGCACCGGTTTCCCGGCCGCGCCGACCCGCCGCAGCAACGGGAAGTTGGCCATGTTGCGCGCCCCGATCTGGAGCATGTCGGCGTAGCGGGCCACCAGGTCCACCTGCTCCGGTTCCATCACCTCGGTGACCACGGGCAGGCCGGTCTCCTCGCGGGCGGCGGCGAGATGGCGCAGGCCCTCCTCGCCCAGGCCCTGGAAGGCGTAGGGCGAGGTTCGCGGCTTGAACGCGCCCCCGCGCAGGATGTCCGCTCCGGCCGCCTTCACCGCCCGCGCCGCCTCCAGCAGCGAGGCCCGGTCCTCGATCACGCACGGCCCCGCCATGATCGCGGGCCGCCCGCCACCGACCGGCACCTCGCCCACCATCACCACCGATGGCGCATGCGGCCGATGCTCCCGACTGGCCAGCATGTACGGCTTGTGCCTGTGCAGGACGCGGACGATTCCCGGCATCGACAGCAGGTCCGTGTGCAGGTCGCCGCTGATCCCGACGACGGCGCGGCCCTCCCCGTCATCGGAGACGCGGGCTTCGAGCCCGGCCGCCGCCGCCGCGGCGAGCAGTCCGGTTCGCGTGGACTCGGGGGCGTCCCCGGCAATGACGATCAGCATGGTGCGCTCCTCTCCGGCATCCCGCGGGTTCACGGATTCGCGGGCAAACAAAAAACCGAGGCGTCTGCCTCGGCTCCGGCGTCGACTGGCGGCTGATGAGCGGTCTATCGCGAACGCGGCACCTCCCATCCCACCGGCGACGCCGGGCGGGTAAACTGATAAAAGCCGAACCGGAAGGTGTCGGCCGCTCCGCTCTTCACGATGGTCAACCGCTGGCTGTCCATGCGCCGGAAGATAGCGACGCCAGCCAGTCCTGTCAAGCGCCGCCCGGGCCGCGGCGGCCACGGAGTCCCCATGACCGACCTGCCTGACGTCCCGGCGCCGCTCATTTTCACCGCCGATCCGCGGCTCGACGCCGCCCTCCAGAAGGGTTGGGAGGCTTTCGCCCCGGCCCTCGCCGAGTCCGGCCCGAAGCGCGCCGCCACCTGGCTGGCGCGCCGCGCCGATGATCCCGATCTCGCCGCCGTGGTCGAACCCATGCTGGCCACGCTCGCGCGCGGCGCGTCGGGTGATGAGGCCCTCGAAGCCATTTTCGCGCTGGCCGAAGTCGCCGGCGAGGTCGAGGACGACCTGCTCGCCGACACGCTCTGGGAGGGCGGTCTCGCCGCCGCCTTCGAGGCTGGCGACCCCGACGCCGCCCTCGAGGCCGCCTCCCGCCTTGCCGAACTCGCCGAGACCCTGGGCGACCCGCTCGCCGCCGCCGAGTACTGGATCGGCTTCCTCAACTGGCGCAGGCAGCCCGGCGTCAGCAGCGACCCCGAGGCCGTCGAACAGGCCTTCGACGAGATCGCCCGCCTCGCCGACGCCGACGGCGCCCGCAAGGAGGCCGCGCTCTGGCGATTCCGCCAGTCCCAGTACACCCGCCTCCTTGAATCCGACGACCCGCGCGCCGTCGAGGGCGATTGGGACGTGGAAGGCCTCCCCTGGGCCGGGTGGACGTGAGTCCTCGCTGAACCGGCCGCTCCCCGCCCCGGATGTATACTCCGCGGGACAGCCGGGCCCTGCCTCGGCCCGCGTCCGGAGGCTCATCATGAACGTCACCGACGGACTCGAGCGCATCCGCGAACGGCTGCAGGACGACGGCGCGTCGGCAAAGACGATCGGCCTCGTCGACGCCATCCTCGCCCGCTCCCGCACGCCGTCCGCCGCCAACGCAACCGCCCGCTCCATGTCCGAGCTGGTCAAGATGCTGCAGCGGACGCCGCTCGCCACCAATGACATCACCGTCTACAACGAGTTGTTGCGGCTGGAGGAGAACCTGGCCGCCTCGGCGCAGGCCTACCGCGACCGGCTCGAAAGCGAGGAGCGGCAGGCGCAGGCCTTCGCGGAGTCGCGCAGCAAGGCGTTCTACAAGGCGCAAAAAGAGAAGAAGAAGGCGGGAGGCTAGCCCGCCGCCCGGCCGAAGCGCGGCAGATCGCCGCCGCCGGGATCCCCAGGGTGCGTCGTGCCGGTGAATCCGGCCAGCGAAAGGGAGTGCAGCAATGGTTTCCGCTCCGGAGCGTCTCGCGCTTGATCCGGCCCGCATCATGCCCCGCGTGATCGGGCGCTACAGCCCGGTCATCGTCGATCACGGCAAGGGCCTGTACATCTGGGATACCGACGGCAACCGCTGGCAGGACTTCACCTCCGGCATTGGCGTGGTCAACACCGGCCACTGCCACCCGCGCGTCGTCGACGCCATCCAGCAGCAGGCCGCGAAGATCATCCACGCCCAGGCCAACATCCTCGCCCACGAGCCGATGATGAAGGCCAGTCTCGCCGTCACCGAGACGCTGCCCGCCAACCTGAACCAGGTCTTCTGGACCAACTCCGGGGCCGAGGCCACCGAGGGCGCCATCAAGCTCGCCAAGGTCGCCACCGGGCGCCCGGCCATCATCGCCTTCCGCGGCGCTTTCCACGGCCGCACCCACGCCGCGATGACCGTCACCAGCAGCCGCGTCAAGGTCCGCGGCCACTACGAGCCGCTCCTCTCCGGCGTCTACCACGCCCCCTACCCGTACCTCTACCGGAGCCCCTACGCGGGTCCGCGGGAGGATCAGGACCTGATGTACTTCCGCGAGCTGGAGCTCATGTTCGACCAGCTCGTGATGCCAGACGACGTGGCCGGCATCCTCATCGAGACCGTCGCCGGCGAGGGCGGCTACATGGTGCCGACCGCCCGCTGGATGCAACTGGTCCGCGAACTCTGCACGAAGCACGGCATCATGATGATCCTCGACGAGGTCCAGTCCGGCATGGGCCGCACCGGCAGGATGTGGGGCTTCGAGCACTTCGGCGTCGTCCCTGACATCATGACCGCCGCCAAGGGCATCGCCTCCGGCATGCCGGTGGCCGCCGTCATTTCCGACCGCGCCATCATGGACAAGTGGGCCCCCGGCAGCCACGGCGGCACCTACGGCGGCAACGCCGTCGGCACCGCCGCCGCCTACGCCACCATGCAGGTCATGCTGGACGAGGACCTCCCCGGCAACGCTGCCCGCATGGGCGACATCCTGATGGCAGGCCTCCGCGAGATCCAGGCCGACTACCCGGTGATCGGCGACGTCCGCGGTCTCGGCCTCATGGTCGCCACCGAGTTCGTCCACCCGGACGGCTCCCCGAATCCCGCCGCCGTCAACAAGGTCCTCGCCCGCATGATGGACGAGAAGATCCTGCTCATCACCTGCGGCACCTACGACCAGGCGATCCGCGTCATTCCGCCGCTGATCGTCAACGAGGAGCAGATCCGCGAGTTCCTCGGTCACTAACGCGCCGCCGTCGCCTCGGTCTAGCCTGGCGCGGCACGGTTCCGGGGCGGGAGGGCAACCTCCCGCCCCGCTGTCGTGCCCGGCGCGGTGGGGCCCCGCTGCCCGCATCAACTATCATTGCCGCGCGGCCCCCGCGTGAAACCCTCCCGGAGGACGCGTCGGCCCCTTGCCACCGTTGCCCATACGCGCCACCAACCCGTGAGGATGGACGAAGTACATGAGCGCCCTGTTCGACATGCTCGCCGACATCGAGCGGCGATTCGATGACCTGGAACGGCAGATGGCCGATCCGGACGTCGCCACCAACCCAGCCCGGATGCAGGAAATCGGCCGCGAGCGCTCCGAGCTCGAGGACATCGTCGGCGCATGGCGCGATTTGCGCTCCGTCGAATCCGCCATTTCCGAGACCGAACTGCTCGCCCTCGACCCGGAGAGGGCCGACATGGCGCAGGATGAACTGCGCCTCCTGCGCGACCGCAAGGAGGGCCTCGAGGCGCGCGTCAAGGCCCTGCTCGTGCCGAAGGACCCGAACGACGAGAAGAACGTCATCGTCGAGGTCCGGGCGGGCACCGGCGGCGACGAGGCGGCCCTGTTCGCCGCCGATCTCTACCGCATGTACACCCGCTACGCCGAGCGCCACCGGTGGAAGACCGAAATCCTCTCCATGACCGAAACCGACGGCGGCGGCTTCCGCGAGGTCATCTTCGAGGTGCGCGGCAAGGGCGCCTACTCCCACCTCCGGTACGAATCCGGCGTCCACCGCGTCCAGCGCGTGCCCGCCACCGAGCGGCAGGGCCGCATCCACACCAGCACCGCCAGCGTCGCCGTCCTCCCGGAGGCCGAGGAGGTCGATATCCAGATCGCCGAGAACGAACTCAAGATCGACGTCTACCGCTCCTCCGGCAACGGCGGCCAGAGCGTCAACACCACCGACTCGGCGGTTCGCATCACCCACCTGCCGACCGGTCTCGTCGTCACCTGCCAGGACGAGAAAAGCCAGTTGAAGAACCGCACCAAGGCGCTCACCGTGCTCCGCTCCCGCCTCTACGAGATCGAGCAGGACAAACTCGCCCAGGAGCGCCGGGCGTCGCCGCGCTCCCAGATCGGCTCCGGCGAGCGCAGCGAGAAGATCCGCACCTACAACTTCCCGCAGGACCGCATCAGCGACCACCGGATCAACCTCAACCTGAGCAACATCCCCGGCGTGCTCGACGGCCAGATCGACCCCTTCGTCGCCGAACTGCGCGCCGCCGACGAGGCGGAACGGCTGCGCGAGGCGGGCATCGAGGAGCACGAGGCCGCCATCGCCTGACCCCGGCGCGACCAGTCGTCCTGCCGCCCCGGCCAACCGGCGGCGGGATGCTGGCGCGCCCGGCGGAATCGACCAGGCCAGGCCCATGCGCCGCCGGCCTCCCGCCTTTCCGGGCGAGGCGGACCCGCCGCGGCCCCCTCTGGTGTGCTAATGTCAGCGGTCAGGAGCACTGCCACCGACCGGTTCGCGCAACCCGCGCAGGAGGGACTGCACCATGGCCGCACCGGCCGCGCCGCGCCGCCGCGAGCGCACGGATTCGCCGATTTCCGCCGCCGAGGTGGCGGCAACCCGCCAGCCGACCAACCGCGCCAGCGTGCTGCCGCCCCGCGTGTTTCACGATCAGTCCATCTTCGACTACGAGATGGACAACTGGTACGCCGGGGACTGGGTCAGCGTCGGCCGCGAGGAAAACGCCCGCGAGCCTGGCCAGTACTTCCTCGCCTCCGTGGCTGGCGAGAACCTGATCGTCGTCCGCGGCAACGATGGCGTGCTGCGCGCGTTCTACAACGTCTGCCGCCATCGCGGCGCGATGATGATCGAGGAGCCGTGCGGCCGGATGCCCCGCATCCAGTGCCCCTACCATGCCTGGACCTACGAGCTCAACGGTTCGCTGCGGCCGCCGCGCCACACCGAACTGCTCGACGCCTTCGATCCCGCGGAGTGGGGGCTCGTCGAGGCCCGCTGCGCCGCATGGCAGGGCATCGTCTACCTCGATCTTTCCGGCCAGGCGCCATCGCTCGAGCAGTTTCTCGGCGACCTCGTGCCCAACTTCTCCCGCTTCGATCTCGCCGCGCTGCGCGAGGCGGGCCACGTCGACTACGACGTCAAGGCCAACTGGAAGGCGCTCATCGAGAACTACGAGGAGTGTTACCACTGCCCGGGCGTCCACCCGCAACTGAACAAGATCACCCCGTACAACATGGGCGAGTACCTGCCGTGGGACGGGCCCTTCATCGGCAGCTACATGGAGGTGCTGCCCGAGTACCAGACGCTCTCCCTCTCGGGCGAGGCCGCCGGCCGCCCCGCCATCGCCGGCATGACCGCCGAGGACGAGCACCGCGTCTACTACTTCGCCATCTGGCCGAACCAGTTGCTGAGCCTGCACCCCGACTATCTCATGCTGCACTGGCTCACGCCCGTCGCCCCGGACCGCACCCTCGTCCGCTGCGCGTGGTTCTTCGACCCGGCCGAAATGGCGAAGGACTCCTTCGACCCCTCCGACGCCATCGATTTCTGGGACATGACCAACCGGCAGGACTGGCACGTCTGCGAGTTGCAGCAGCGGGGCACCCGCAGCCGCGCCTACACCGCGGGACGCTACAGCGCGATCGAGAGCAGCGTCCACGGGTTCGACCTGCTGGCGGCCGACCGCTACGCGAACGACGGCGTGATCACCCCGCAGGTCCGCATTGCCAAGCAGGAGAGCACCGCCGCGGTCAGGGACCGCGCCCAGACCCGGGCGAAATCCCGCGCCGCGGACTGATCGCCCCGGGGGCGGTCAGGCCCCCTCGCGGAAGATGCCCGTTTCGCTGCACAGGTTGCCGCGCTGGCCCGCCGCGAGACGGGCGTAGACGCGCATCACCGACGTGGCGACGCTGTCCCAGGAGAACCGCTCCACCGACGGGCGGGCGTTGGCGGCGAGGCTCGCGCGAAGTTCGGGCTGGGTCAGGATGTCGCCGAGCGCCCCGGCGAGCGCCCCGGCGTCGCCCCACGGGACGAGCAGGCCGGACACCCCCTCGTCCACCGTGAACTTCAGCCCGCCGACCCGCGAGGCCACCACCGGCGCGCCGCTGGCCATCGCCTCGACGGCCACCAGTCCGAAGGACTCGTAGCGGGAGGGAACGGCCACCCCGTCCGCCGCGCTGTAAAACGCCGCGAGCACATCCTGCGGCTGCGGCCCGAGGAACCGGAATCGGGCGCGGATGCCGAGGCGGGCGGCATCCTCCTCCACCTTCGCCAGCGGACCCACCGGATTGCCGGACTCGTCCAGGTTTCCGCCGATGAACAGCACCGTCGGCGGGTTCGACGGCATCCGCTCCTGCAGGATCGCGGTCGCCCCGAGCAGGGTCTCGATGCCCTTGATCGGATCGACCCGTCCGCAGAAGAGCACCGTTGGCTCATCCGGGCGCAGGCCAAGCATGGCCCGGCACGCCTCGCTGCCGCGTGGCGCGAAGATGTCGAGATCGACGCCCGGAGGGATCGTGCAGACCTTCTCGTTCGGCGTGCCCATCCGCCACACGAGGTCGGCCCGCTCGTCGGGATTGGCGGCGATGATGCTGTCGGCCAGCGTCAGCAGTTGCTTCTCGATCCGGGCCCGCTCATCGGTTTCGCGGTCCTGCACGCCCGCCACCGCGTTCTTCATGTGCGCGGTGGTGTGGAACATCTGGACGAAGGGCGTGCCCCAGTAGCGCTTCACCAGGTGCGCGGCCCACCCGGACAGCCAGTAGTGGGCGTGAACGACGTCGTAGCGGACGCCCTCGCGCAGGCTGTACAGGGCCATCTGCGCGGCGAATTCCGGCAGGTGACGGAACAGGTCGTTCTTCGAGAGCGGCTCCGCCGGGCCAGCCGTGATGGAAATCACGTTCACCCCCGGGCAGGGCGTCTGGACCTCCGGGGTGTCCGGGGACTCGCGGCGGGTGAACACGTCGACGGGCAAACCCTGTTCCGCGAGATGACAGGCGAGTTCACGGATGTAGACGTTCATGCCTCCGGCGTCCTTGCCGCCGAGGGTGGCGAGGGGCGAGGTATGAACGCTGATCTGGGCCGCGCGGCGCAGCGGCAGATCGGTTTCGAACCCGAACACCGCGGGGCCGTCGTAGGAAGCGAGCGTCACGGGACAGGGCAGCCTTTCGGTATCGTCCGCCAGGCGGCGGCGGAGTCGCGCTCCAGGCCGCCCGGTGCGGGTTGGTGGCCCGGCGGCGACCCTCGCCGCGTGCCCGGGGCGACCGCCCCGGCGGCCATGATCGCCGCAAAGAGTGAACGCCCGGTGAACCGGATTCGGTTCCGCCGGGCGTTCCCCGCGGCGGAAATCAGGCGCGTTCGGGCACGATCAGGCCGTAATCGCCATCTCGCCGGCGGTAGACCACCGCCATCATGCCCTCGCCGGCGTCCTGGTAGAGGAAGAAGTCGTGGCCGAGCAGTTCCATTTGCTCGATCGCCTCGTCCCTGTCCATCGGCTTCACCGGGAAGCGCTTGGTGCGCACCACGTTCCCGGCTTCGATCTCCTCGTCGCCCTCCTGGCCGGCGAACGCGATCTCGGGCGCGACCAGTGCGTCCGAGCCGCGGATCGTCTCCACCGCGCTGCCCTTGCGCCGCGCCCGCTTGGAGTGCACCTTGCGCACCTGCAACTCGAGCTTGGCGATCGCCCGGTCGATCGCGGCCTTGACGTCGATGTCACGCTCCTCTGAGCGAAGCACCGTCGGTCCGCTGCGGACGGTGAACTGGGCGGTCACGGTGTCCGGCCCCTACTTGATGCGGTTGCTCCGCAGGTCGAGACTCGCGCTGTCCACGGTCGTGACCAGGCGGTCGAGGCGGCTCGCGCGCTCGGCGGCGTAGGCGCGCAGTTCATCGCTGACGGTCACGCCGTTTCCGCGAATCGACAGGTCCATGAACGGAATCCCTCCGGAGACGTTTTCGCTGGAAGCCGCTCCCTCGCCGCGGTCCGTCCGCGGCGGGCCTCGGGGCCGCTCCTCGTCGCTGCTTCGGTGCCCGCGGAGGGACTCGAACCCCCGACGCCCACCTTAGGACGGTGGCGCTCTATCCACTGAGCTACACGGGCGCGGGCGCGCCGGGCGCGCTCCGCTGCCCCGTTAGGCTACCACAGCACCGCCGTTGCCCCGCCTCCCGGTGGTGTGCTATCTTCCCGAACGGCCCGGGGAGTAGCGCAGTCCGGTTAGCGCGCAGCGTTCGGGACGCTGAGGTCGGAGGTTCGAATCCTCTCTCCCCGACCATCCTGTACGCGGGAGCGGCCCTCGCCGCTCCCGTTCGTCGTTCCCGGAGGCGCGCGATGGCCCGGCCAGCCGCGAACGCAGGCGAGCACGCAAACCCCTACGCCTCCCTGCCCTCCGTCTCCGCGCTGATCGACGCGGCCCGTGCCGCCGGGTCCTCCTTCGCCGATCCCATGCTCTCCCGCGCCGCCCAGGACGCCCTCGCCGCCGAGCGCGAGGCCATCCGCGCGGGCGCCGCAGTCCCCGGCCGCGACGCCGTCGTCGCCCGTCTCGTGGAGGGCATTCTTGCGCTCGACCGGCCCCGTCTGCGGCGGGGCATCAACGCCACCGGCGTCATCGTCCACACCAACCTCGGCCGGGCTCCCGTCAGCGAGGAGACCGCCGCCGCCATGGCCGCCGCCGCCGCGAGCGCGATCCCGCTCGAACTCGACCCTGCCTCCAACGAGCGCGGCGGCCGCATGTCCGAGCTTTCCGCGCTAATCCGCCTCCTGACCGGGGCCGAGGCCGCGCTCGCGGTCAACAACTGCGCCGCCGCACTGGTGCTGGCGCTCTCCGCGCTGGCCGCAGGCCGCGAGGTGGTCGTCTCCCGCGGCGAGGCCGTCGAAATCGGCGGCGGCTTCCGGGTGCCCGACGTCATGCGGCAGAGCGGCGCCACGCTGGTCGAGGTCGGCACGACCAACCGCACCTACTCCCGCGACTATGAGTCCGCCTCCAGCGACGCCACCGCCGCCTGGCTGACGGTCCACGCCAGCAAGGTCCGCAGCGTGGGCGTCACCCACGCGCCGGACCGCCACGATCTGGCCTCACTCTCCCGCGCCCGCGGCATCGCCCTCATCGAGGACCTCGGCAGCGGAGCGTTGCTCGACACCGCCGCCTTTGGCCTCGCCCCCGAGCCCACTCTGGCCGAGGCCGTCGCCGCCGGCGTCGATGTCGCCATGATCTCCGGCGACAAACTGCTCGGCGGTCCGCAGGCGGGCATCCTCGCTGGCAAGGCGCCCGTCATCGCCCGCATCTCCCGCCATCCGCTCGCCCGCGCCGTCCGCGCCGACAAGACCGCCCTCGCCGGGCTCGCCGCCACGCTGCGGCACTACGCCCGCGGCGAAGCGCTCCAGAAGATACCGGTCTGGCGGTCGATTTCGGCCGATCCGGACGGCCTGCGGCGCCGGGCCGAGTCGCTCTCGCGGCGTCTCGCCGCGGCCAGCCTGCCTGCGTCCGTGCAGGCCTCCTCCGCCACCGTGGGCGGCGGTTCGCTGCCCGGGGAGACCCTGCCAGGCTGGTCCGTCGCCCTCGGCGGCCCGGATCCCGACCGCATCGCCCGCAGGCTCCGGCTCGGCCACCCCGCGGTGTACGGGCGCATCGAGCGGGACACCGTCCTGCTCGATTTGCGCACCGTCCTGCCGGAGGAGGACGACGTGCTCGCCGCGGCCATCGCCGCCGCCCTGAGCTGACCTGTCCGCCGCCCGGCCGCACGAAAACGCGCCGCGGCGCGCGCGCTTTGAGCCGGAACGGAGTTCATCAGCGGCGGGGCGGCAGCCCCTGCTCCACGCAGCGGGTGGCGTTTCGGAGCGTCAACTGCGACTCCTTGCAGCACCGCGCCACTGCCCGGCTGCACGTCCGGCGGTCATAGAAGGGCAGTTGGCGGCAGATGTCCTGCTCGAGACGGTCGAGGCACTGGTCGTAGTCCATGAGCCCCTTGCCGCCACGCCGGGCGTCGGTCCGCGCAGCGGGAATCAGGACCGCCAACGCCGCCGCGATCGCGCCCCGGCGTGTGGCCGCGCCGCCGATCGAGCGCGAAAGCCGTTCGATGTCCATGCGCATCCTCCCTGCTGGCGTTGCTCCCGGTGGATGTCCGGATGCTAGGAGATCACCCGGACGCTGGCAAGCCGCCATGACGTTTGGGCCATCCCGCCGGCGATCCGCGTTCCCCCGCCCGCGGGCGCCCGTTCCGGGCGTCCGCGCGGGCAGTTTCAGGAACGGCAGCGATCGGCGGCCATCGCCATCCCGGCGAGGTCCGCGATGGCCTGCGCCATCGCCAGGTCCTCGGGGCTGAGCTTGACCGTGCCTTCCCGCTCGCCCGTCAGCACGCCGTGGACCAGCCCGCCGGCCTGCAGCGAGGCGCTGAAGCCGTCGCGGCTCGGCACGATCTCGCGCACATGCCGGACGTCCGGCCCATCCTGGATGCCGTGGGTGGCGACCCGGCGGGCCATACCGTCGTCGTCCGCCACCCAGACGGCGGCGCTGTCGAGCCCGAGCAGGCCGGAAATGCGCTCGCAGGCCAGCGGCAGGAACTGCTCGAGCGGCAGGGCCGACGCCCCGCGCACCACCTCGAGCAGCGCGCCGAGGTGCCGGGCCAGCGCGACCCGCTCCCCGGACGCCAGATCGACCAGCGCCGGCGAGGCGCCGAGGTCCGGCTCGCGCCGCCGATACTTCTTCGGCGCGCGCTCGACCATCGGCCGCCACGCGCGCAACTCGTCCGCGGAAATGAGCGCCATGCGCCCAAGGCGCCGGGCCGGCAATGTGCCGCGCCGGACCGCCCGCGAAACCGTGTGGTAGGAGACGCCCTTCAGCCGGGCAGCCTCCGCCATCGTATACACATCCTCGTCGGCCGTGTCGGCTGTGGCGGGACCAATCGACATAGCTACCTCCTCAACTCGCGGTTTCTTTGTACGGCCCGAACATGAGCGCTTGGTGAAATCACTTGTGGACGCCGGGCATCCCCCCGCACCACATAAGTGCGCCGCCGCGCACATTAGCACACTACGCCTAAGTTGCATACAGCCCGTGAACAGTTCGGCGGCGTTCGCAAGGCGTCTCGCCGGTTTATTTTCAAACAAGATTGGCAGTGCGCGCCCGCCAGCCTTTTTCGCGGATCGCCGCTCACTCCAGCCGGTCGTTCTCCGCGCTCACGCGATCGTGCAGCCCGCGGAAGGCGGCCTCCACCGTCCCGTGCCGCTCCGCCGCCAGCACCTCCCGCGCCCGCTCCTCGGCGGCGCGGCCGAGCCGCCGCGCATACTCGCTGCCCCGCCGCATCGCCAGGAACTGGAACGCCGTGCCGTAGGTGTTGGCCGCCGTCGTCAGTTCCGCGCTTTCAAGGTCGTAGTCCCGCTCGGCGATGCGCGCGATGGCCCGCGCGAATCGATCCACTTCCGCCGCATCCAGCGGTTCCGGTTCCGGCTCCCGCTCGCCCATGTGCTGCCTCCCTGCCGCCGCTAGTAGCCCCGGGCGACATCCAGCCGCGGCGCCATTGCCCCGTAATCGCCGTCGAGAAATCTCCCGAGATTGGCGATGAACCGCTCGGTCAGCCGCTCGTTTTCGCGCCAGGCCGTGCTTGCCGAGTGCGGATTCACCAGTACGTTCGCGAGATCCCAAAGCGGCGACTCCGGCGGCAGCGGCTCGGTCCTGAACACGTCGAGCGCGGCAAACCCGATGTGGCCGCTGGCAAGCGCCGCCGCCATGGCATCCTCGTCGATCACCGCCCCTCGCGCGATGTTCACCAGCAGCACCCCCGGCTTCATTGCCGCGATCTCGCCGGCCCCGATCATCCCCTCGGTCTCGGCCGTGAGCGGGGTGGCCAGCACCACGGCGTCGGCCCCCGCGAGCATCTCCCGCAGGTCCTCGCGCCGCCAGATGCGGTCGGCGCCGAGTTCGGCGGCGCGAGCCGGGTCGTTCGTCCGCGCCATCGCCCAGATCGTCATGCCGCAGGCGCGCCCGATCCGGGCCACCTCCCGCCCGATCCGCCCGGGCCCGATGATGGCCAGCGTCATCCCGGCCAGTTCGCCGGCGCAGAACCGGTTCCAGGCCCGGTCCGCCATGTCCTGCCGCAGCCGCGGCAGTTGCTTGACCCAGGAGAGCAGCGCGGCGAACGTGAACTCCGCCAGCGGTCCGGCATGAATGCCGCTCGCGGTCGTCACGATCACGCCGCTGCCCTCGAGACCGAACCGCCTGGCCGCCGGTCCCACGCCCGCCGAGGTCGTCTGGATCCACCGCAGCCGCGGGCAGAGATCGAGCGGCCCGAGCGGGCCATCCTGCGGAAAGTCGAACGTCGCATCGGCCTGCGCCAGCATCGCCCGCCACTCCGCCGACTGCCCGGGGGTCCGCCGGAAGTCCGGGTCCCCGTGATCCGCCACGTAGCGCGGCGCCGGCATCAGGTCGGGCCGGTGCAGCACCCGGGCGCGCTCCGGGTAGGCCGCGGCGATGCGATCGACCAGATCCGCCTCCAGCGGCGAGGCAATGGCGATGACGGCGGGCGTTGCGCGGCCGGGCACGGTCGGACTCCTCGGGATGGCGGCTCTCGCGGCCGGCGTCAGTAGGCGAGGCGGGCGAGCGCGCGGGCCAGCACCTCGGCGCCGGCGGCCGCGTCGTCGAGGCTGGTGAACTCCGCCGGTGAATGGCTGATCCCGCCCTCGCTGCGGACGAACAGCATCGCCACCGGGCAGATGGAGGCGAACTGCATCGCGTCGTGGACCGCGCCGCTGGTCATCCGCATGTGCGGGATGGCGGCATCGCCCGCCGCGCCTGCCAGCGCCGCGACGAGGCCGCCGTCGCAGGGGCAGGGCGGCCGGTCGCTGTCGATCCGCACCGACAACTCGAGCCCGCGCCGGGTCGCCACCTCGTGCCAGCGGCTCTCGTGCCGGGCGACCAGCGTCTCCAGTTTCGCCGCCTCCGGGTGGCGGGCGTCGACGGTGAACCCGACCCGCTCCGGCACCACCGCCCGCCCGTTCGGCTCGACGGTCATCCGGCCGACGGTGGTCACGGCGGGGCGGCCCATCCGGTGCGCCGTGTCGATGACCCCGGAGATGATCTCGGCTGCGCCGGCCATCGGGTCCCGCCGGAGGTCCATCGGCGTGGTCCCGGCATGGTTGGCCTCGCCCCGCAGTTCCAGCCAGTACTGCCGGTAGCCGGTGATGCGCTCCACGATGCCAACCGGCAACCCCGCCGCCTCCAGCAGCGGCCCCTGTTCGATGTGCAGTTCGATGAAGGCCGCGACGTCGTCTCGCTTCGCGCCCGGGATCAGCGCGGGGTCGAGCCCCACGTCGTGCATCACCTCGGCCATCGTCGGCCCGTCGATGGCCCGCATCCGCTCGGGCTCGGTGGGCGCGATCGCCCCGGTCACCGCGCGCGACCCCCAGAAGTTGGTCCGCGCGAAGCGCGACGCCTCCTCCTCGCACAGCGACACCACGCCGAGCGTCTGCCGTGGCGTCCCGAGCCGCTCGCCGAGCGCTTCCACCGCGGCCAGTGCCGCGACCACGCCCAGCGCGCCGTCGAACCGGCCGCCCGGTTTCTGGCTGTCGATGTGAGATCCGCTGACGATCGCCTTGCCGCCCTCGCGTCCTCGCCGCCAGCCCCAGACGTTGCCGACGGCATCGGTCTCGACCTCGAGCCCGGCGGCGGCCATCCATTCGGCCACCTGCTCCTGCGCCGCCGACCACTCCTTGGTGTAGACGAGACGGCTCACCCCGGTCTCGCCCCACGCGCCGTGCCGGGAGAGCGCCTCCAGCATCTCCTCGATGCGCCGCGGGTCGATCGCCCGCTCTCCTGCTGGGATGCCGCTCACGCCCCAATCTCCTGTCCGCGCTGCCCAGTCCCGCTCCGGTTCTCCCGCGCGGAGTGTACCCGCAGCATCAGCCCGCGGCCCGCCGCAGCGTCATGCCCGATCCGGCCGCCGCGACGATGCGCTCCGCCCCGGCCCGGCGGTCGTCGAAGATCGTCTCGCCCCGCCGGATGGTCCGCACCACCCGCCCGGTCATGCGCTTGCCGGCGTAGGGGCTCCACGGCTGGCGGTGCAAGTGGTCCTCGACCGTCACGGTCCACTCTCGCCGCGGATCGAACAGCACCACGTCGGCGTCGCTCCCCGGCGCCAGCGACCCCTTGCGCGGAGCCAGCCCGAAGATCCGGGCGGGCGCCTCGCTCAGCAGCCGCACCGCCATCTCCGGGGCCATGCCGCGGTTGGCCACGCCCTCGCTCCACAGGCTCGGCAACAGGGTCTGGATGCCCTGCAGCCCATTCGGCACGCTGAAGATGTCCTCGTCGCCGCGCTGCTTGCTGGCGACGGTGAATCCGCAGTGGTCCGAGCAGACCAGGTCGACCTCCCCGGCCAGCAGGGCGGCCCAGAGCGCCTCGACCTCGCTCCGCTCGCGCAGCGCCGGCGCGCACCGCCCGAAGCCGCGCAACCGCGCCAGATCGCCGGTGTCCAGCACCAGGTATTGCGGACAGGTCTCGCAGGTGACGTTCACGCCGCGCCGCCGCGCCTCCCCGATCAGCCGGAGCGCCCCGGCCGAGGCGACATGGCAGATGTGCACCGGCGCCCCGGTCTCCTCGGCCAGCGCAAGCGCGGCGGCCACGGCCACCGTCTCCACCAGCGGCGGCCGGCTCTCGGCGTGGGCCATCGCGTCGGTGCGGCCCGCCGCCTGCATCCGGGCGATCCCGTCCCGCAGCAGGCTGTCGTCTTCGGCGTGCAGGCCGTAGGGGAGTCCGGTCTCCGCCGCGACCTCCATCGCCGCCTTCAGCCGTGCATTGTCGACCGCCGGGAAGAACGGGCTCGATGACGCCATGAAGCTCTTGAAGGCCGCCGCTCCCTTGCTGGCCATCGCCCGCAGGTCGTCCGCGGTCTGGCCGTTGGTGAGCGTGATTCCGCCCCAGAACGCCATGTCGACGATCGACGTCCGCTCCGCGATCTCCCGCTTCTCGCGCAGCAACTCCGCGGTGGTCGTCGTCGGGTGGGCTTGCGGCATCTCGACCACGGTGGTGACGCCGCCTGCGGCTGCCGCCATCGAACCGGTCAGGAACCCCTCCAGCAGGTTGGGGTCCGGTTCCTCGAAGTGCGTATGGACGTCGATCGCGCCCGGCAGCACCAGCAAGCCCGCCGCGTCGATCGTCTCATCCGCCGGGACGTCGCTGGCGTCGGCGTGCCAGGACGCCACCACCCCGTCCCGCAGCACCAGGTCGGCGCGCATCCGCCCGCTCCCGGTCACCACCGTCCCGCCCAGCACCCGCGTCGTCGCCATCGCCCTCGCGCTCCCTTCCGTGCAATTCGCCGCGTTCTCCGCCGTTCCGCCGCAGGCGGATTGTCCCAGACCGGCGCGCCGCAAGCCCGGACAAAGGCCGCGCGACGTGGGACACTTCTCCCGATCTACCCACCCTCGCCGGCCGGACTGCCTCGCCGGGCGACCCACGCGGAGTTCGTGCCCCCGTGATTCCTGCGCTCATCCACTTCGTGCGGCGGCTTGCGGGCGACGGCGCCACGCTGGCGGTCGGCGCTCCTCCGGGTCCGTCGCTGGCCGGGATGCCGGTCATCGACGAGGACGGCGCCCGCGGCCTTGCCGAGGCCGCCCGCGCCGAGGCGATCGCCGATCCCGCCGCCATCGCCCGCCTCGCGGGCGTCAACCCCGGCGACCTTGCCCGTGGCGTGGTGCTGGTGATGGCCGGACGCAACGCCGGGTGGCACTTCCCCGACCTGCTGGACCTGCTTCCCCACCTGGTGCGCGCCGCCGCGCGGGTGGTCGTGGTCGCGCGGCCGGTCAGCGTTGCCGGCTCCCCGGCTGCGCTCGCCGCGCTGCTGGCCGGCCGCGGTGCGGCGCCGTTCAGCGCCGGCATCTCCCCCCGTCACGACCCCATCGCGCCCGGTTGCCCGGTCGCCGTCATCGAGCGGCC
Organism: Chloroflexota bacterium; assembly: GCA_046096285.1. GTDB lineage: Bacteria > Chloroflexota > Chloroflexia > Thermomicrobiales > UBA6265 > CADCWF01. The sequence goes on along the minus strand of JBJTKE010000019.1, from coordinate 2,912 downwards.
GGTGGCGGCCGCGTCCGTCTCCGCTGGCGCCATCCTCCGTTGCGGCGAGGACCTCGACGCCGCCCGCGCCTCGCTGCGCACCCTGGCGTCGATGGGAATGCCGGTGGCGGTCGTCGATCCCGGATCGGGCGAGGCCGCCCGCGCCCTTGCCGGCGAGGAAGGCGTCCTCCTCTCGTCCCGGGCCGGGGACGACGCGGAACCGGTCGTCGCGGAGGCCGCGTCAGCGCTCGGCGCAGACTGGATCGCCGACCTGAACGCGGGCGAGCACCTCCGCTCCCCCCTGCCGGACCTCGACGTGCCGGGGTTCCTGGCCTTGCTGGCGGCGATGGGACACGACGAGGTCGTCGCCACCATCGCCGACGTGGGGCCGCCGCTGGACGGCCACGAGCCGGGCCTCGGCTACTGGCGCTTCGCCCCGGAGCCCGCCGCATTCGGCCGCGTCGTCGCCCGCCGCACCAGATCTGGCGACGGCGACGGCTCCGTCTCCCGCTCCCCCTACAACCTCCTGCTCCTGCGCGACGCGCCGGGCCTGTCCCCCTCCGCGCACGGCGTCAACCGGGAACCCTTCGCCCTCGCCGGGGAGCGCGGCGACGCCCTGATCGAGCGACTCTCCGGCCACGGTGTGTTCGCCCTTGCCTACCCCGCCCCGCCCATGCTGCGCTGGACGGTCACCGAAACGGTCGTTTCGTGGCACGGCAACGTGCTGAAGGCGGGCATCGGGCGGTTGCCCTACCCGGATCCGGCCGCCCCGGTGCCGGGCTCCTGCCTCGTCCGGTGGGACACCCTCGACGGAGCGCCAGCCAGCCTCCTGGCCGCAATTGGCGACGTTCCCGAGCGCTTCGTCGCCCGCGGTGGCAGCGGCACCGTGACCATCGACAACATCCTGCCCGGCTCGCCGGCCACCGTGCGGCTGGTCGCCGACGGAGCGGGCAGCCGGGTGCTCGGCTCGCTCCGCCTCGCGTTCGAGTTCGACCCCGGCAATTGACTCTCTGGCACCGATTCCTCGCAGGAAGCCCCGCACGCTGGTAGCATATGCCGCCGAGCGCAGCCGGGTATGCCGGCTCGGAAACGGAGGATGTGTATCCATGCGACGAATTGCAATTCTGGCGGCCGCCCCCATGGCCGCCCTGCTGCTGGCCAGCGGCCCCATCGTTCACGCCCAGGAGGAGGATGTCGACCGCGAGTCCAGCACCCGCATCGTCTCCCCCGATGAATGCACCGTCGAGCCCACCGCCGCCGACGCCTTCACCGCGGCCCTGGCCGACGGCGCGGAAATCCAGGGCATCCAGATCGCCGTGCCGCTGGGCGCGCCGGCCTCCAGCGAGCAGTCCATCGCGATCAACGACGCCACTCGCCAGATCGTCGCCTGCCTGAACGCCGCCGACTACCTGCGCGCCGCCAGCCTCGTCACCGCCAACGGCGCGAAGGTGCTGCTGGGCGGACTGGCCGCGGGCGGCCCCGAAGACCTCGCCGCCAAGCTCGCCGCGGCCCCCGAGGCCCGCGAGGAGGCCGCCTACATCCGCTTCCTTGCCGTCACCGATCCCGCGGTGACCGCCGACGGGCGGCTCGTTGCCTTCGTCGTGCTCAACGAGCCCATCCGGCCGCCGCGCGGCCCCGAAACCCTGCTCTTCGTCTTCAAGGACGAGGGCGGCTCGCTGAAGCTCGACTACCTGCTCGGCTTCACCGACATCAAGGCCCTGCTGGAGCAGGCCGCCGCCGATCAGGCCGCGGCCACGCCCGCGCCCTGATCTCGCCGCCCCGCTCCCCGGCCGCGCCGTCGACGCGCGGCCGGGCGCCCGGCGGTCTGGGCAGCGCGGAACGAACCGCCCCCCTCGTTCGTTCGGGAAAGACAGCGGGTGCCGTGGCCGCGCGGTGGTGTACAGTTACGGCCCCGCAGATTCCCGTCACGTTTTCGTCACCGGTCCGCCTGCGCTGCGTCGCGGGCGGCAGGGAGGGAAGGACGCCATGCGGAAGGCTCTCACGCTGCTCGTCACCATCGGCCTCGGCGCACTGGCGCCGGCAGGCATCGCCGGAGCGCAGGACACCATCACGTCCGATGGCGGCTACGTCATGGCGGACGACGAAAACGGCGGCGCTCCCGTCGAAGGCGGCGGCGTCGACATCGTCTACGGCGACGTCAGCACCGGCAACACCGGCGGCGAAGTGCTCGGAGACCCGAACGCCGTCTACTACCCCGACCTCAGTTCCGTGCCCTCCCAGACCGGCCAGCCGTGGTCGCCGACCATCGTCGGCATCCCGGTCGGCCATGCCGGCGCGGGCGACATGATCGGCGGCTTCGATATCGACGTTCAGGCCTCCATGGCCGAGCAGGCCGCCGCCGAGCAGGCTGCCGCCGAGCAAGCTGCATCCGGCGGCGAGGTCTCCGGTGAGACCGTTGCGGCCGAGGACGGCAGCACCGCCTCCGAGGGCGACACCGTCGTCGTCGACGACACCGGGATGCCGGTGGAGTAGGCGCCGCCAACCGGGTTCAGCGACTGGCCGGCCGGGCCTTCCCGGCCGGCCGGTTCGTTTTCCGGCGTTGGCATCGGCCATGCGGTCGTCGGGCCGGGAGCGCGGGCGCACGCGGCCCGTTGCCCGGCGCCCGGCGCCGGTCGCAACGCCACGCCGGAGGCCGCCATGCCGCAGGTCCGAATCGATTCGCTCGCCCGGTTGCTCGCCGCGCGTCCCACCCGCCGCGCGGCCGTCGCCGGGATGCTGGCGCTCGCCGCGGCTCCACCCGCCGTCTCCGCCTGCGTCGATGCGGGCAGCAACCGCTCCTGCGATCGCGACCGCGACTGCTGCGGCGACGACGTCCGCTGCCGGAACGAGCGCTGCCAGTGCCTGCGCGGCCGCCGCGCCTGCCGCGAACGGGGGTCCGTCCGCTGCGTCGACCGCCGTTCCGACCCCGACCA
>JBJTKE010000018.1:0-1729 GCA_046096285.1 Chloroflexota bacterium | reverse complement strand
GCCCTGGCCGCTATCGCGTTTCTGGCAGGATGCGGGCTGGCCGTGGGTCCGGTCGTGGCGCGGATGACCAACGTGATGGCGCTCTGGTTCCTGACCGCCGTGGCGCTGCTGACCGGCGAGACGGAGTTCTCCCGGCCGGCGCTCGGTTTCCTGGCGGGCAGCGTGGCGGTCTTTGCCCTGCTGGAGCTGTGGAAGCGGGTGCAGGGCATCCGGCTGGAGCCGCTGCCGCCGCTGGCGGACCGGATGCGGCAGGGGCTGGCCTGGGGGTCGCCGGTCCTGCGCTACGCCGTCGTCTCCGCGGCCGCCGGGGCCGCGGCCCTGTGGCTGGGGTGGGAGGTGCTGCCGGACAACCGGGTCTGGGCGGCGGCGACGGCGCTGGTGCTGGTGCGCCCGGCCGCGCGGGAGTCGCTGGCGATGACGGTGCAGCGGCTTGCCGGAACGGCGCTCGGGGCGTGGCTGGCGGTGTCGGTGATCGGCCGGATCGAGGACCCGAGGTTGCTGCTGCCGCTGGCGCTGCTGGCCACGTTCCTGATGGCGGCCACCCTGAAGGTGGACTACGCGATCTTCGCAACGTTCCTCACCGCGCAGGTGGTGGCGCTGGCCGCGCTCGCCGGCGAGGACCCGCTGCGGACCAGCCAGGACCGGGTGCTTGCCACGCTGCTGGGCGCGGGGATCGCGCTGGCGGCGACCCTGGTGTTGCGGCTCGGCGCGCCGCCCGGTGACGGTGAGGACGCCCCGGGCTAGGCGAGGCGGCGGGCCGTCAGTCCCCGATCGAGACGGCGGCGGGTTGCGCGGCGGCGATGGCCGCCGGGCCGCGGCGGCGGTCCAGCGCGCTGCGGAGCGAAGTCAGCCCGAAGACGGCGACGAACACGGCGGCGGAGAGCAGCACGATCGACGCGCCGGAGGCCATGTCGAACCAGTAGCTCGCGAACATGCCAGCCAGCCCGCAGAGCGCGCCGATGAGGGTGGAGAGCAGGATCATCTTGCCGAAGGAATCGGTCAGGAGCCGGGCGGTGGTCGGCGGGATGGCGATGGTGGCGGCGATCAGGGTCGCGCCGACGACGTTCAGGCTGGCGACGATGGCGGCGGCGATGGCGAGCGCGAAGCCGGTCTCCACCCACTGGGTCGGCACCCCGTAGATGGAGGCGATGCCGGGGTCGAAGGTGGCGAACAGGAGTTGCTTGTAGGCGATGAAGACCGCGGCGGCGACGATCACGCTCACCCCGGCGATGACCAGGATGTCCTGCCGGGTCACACCGAGGATGTTGCCGAACAGGGCGGCCTCGAAATCGCGGGTAAAGGAACGGGTGCGGGAGATGAGCGCCACGCCGAGGGCGAAGGAGGCCGTAGTGATGATGCCGATGGCGGCGTCCGCGCCGATGGCGTGCTTGCGGGCGGCGCGGTTGATCAGCAGGGCCGAGAGGAAGCCCCACAGCCCCGCGCCGAGGTAGAAGTTGATCCCCATCAGGAAGCTCACCACCGCGCCGCCGAAGACGGAGTGGGAGAGGCCGTGCCCGATGTAGCTCATCTTGCGCAGGGTGATGTAGACCCCGAGCAGCCCGCAGAGCGCGCCGATGATGGTGGCGGCGAGGACGCCGTTGCGGAAGAACTCGTACTGCAGGGGTTCGGTCAGGTAGGTCATCGGTGGCTCCGTGGCTGCTCGGGGTCTACATCACCCTGCGCAAGATGAGCTACATCGGGCACGGCCTCTCCCACTCCGTCTTCGGCG
>JBJTKE010000017.1:0-11100 GCA_046096285.1 Chloroflexota bacterium | reverse complement strand
TGGCCAAGCAGAAGTTCGAGCGAAACAAGCCGCACCTGAACGTGGGAACGATCGGGCACGTGGACCACGGGAAGACGAGCCTGACGGCGGCGATCACGAAGACGCTGGCGCTGAAGGGGCAGGCGCAGGTGCGGGACTTCTCCAGCATCGACAACGCGCCGGAGGAGCGGGAGCGGGGGATCACGATCGCGATCGCGCACGTGGAGTACGAGACGGACAAGCGGCACTACGCGCACGTGGACTGCCCGGGGCACGCGGACTACATCAAGAACATGATCACGGGGGCGGCGCAGATGGACGGGGCGATCCTGGTCGTCTCGGCGCCGGACGGGCCGATGCCGCAGACGCGGGAGCACATCCTGCTGGCGCGGCAGGTGGAAGTGCCGTCGATGGTGGTGTTCCTGAACAAGGTGGACATGCTGCCGGATGAGGAGCTGCTGGAGCTGGTGGAGCTGGAAGTGCGCGAGCTGCTGAGCGCGTACGACTTCCCGGGGGACGCGATACCGGGGGTGCGGGGGTCGGCGCTGGCTGCGCTGGAGAGCGACAGCAAGGATCCGGGGGCGGCGGAGTACGCGCCGATCCTGGAGCTGATGCAGGCGGTGGACGACTACATTCCGACGCCGGAGCGGGCGGTGGACAAGCCGTTCCTGATGCCGATCGAGGACGTGTTCGGGATCAAGGGACGGGGGACGGTGGTAACGGGACGGATCGAGCGCGGGGTGGTGCACACCGGCGACGAGATCGAGATCGTGGGGATGGGGGAGCGCCGGAAGGTGATCGTGACCGGCGTGGAGATGTTCCAGAAGACGCTGGACGAGGGGCAGGCGGGGGACAACGTGGGGTGCCTGCTGCGCGGCGTGGAGCGGACGGACGTGGAGCGGGGGCAGGTGCTGAGCAAGCCGGGGTCGATCAACCCGCACACGAAGTTCAAGGCCGAAGTGTACGTGCTGAGCAAGGAGGAGGGCGGGCGGCACACGCCGTTCTTCCCGGGCTACCGGCCGCAGTTCTACATCCGGACGACGGACGTGACGGGGTCGATCGAACTGCCGGAGAACACCGAGATGGTGATGCCGGGAGACAACGTGCAGATGGGGGTGGAACTGATCACGCCGGTGGCGATCGAGGAAGGGCTGCGGTTCGCGATCCGCGAGGGCGGCCGGACCGTGGGCGCCGGGGTCGTGACCTCCATCATCGAATAAGGTACACTGGCAAACCTGCCGCGCCGGAGGGTATCCGGCGCGGCAGAAGAGATGCGCCGGGGGTCTGCGAGCGCCGGCGGCGGAAAAAGGGTGTAGTACAATGGCGAAGAAGTCGAAGGCCGACCGGCACGTGATCACGCTGGAATGCACCCAGTGCCGCGAGCGGAACTACACGAGCGAGAAGAACCGGCGAAACGATCCGGGCCGCATCGAGCTCAAGAAGTTCTGCCCCCGGTGCAAGGCGCACCAACTCCACCGGGAGACCCGGTAGGCGGGTATCCTGTTTTCGCACCCCGGGCGGCGCCCTAGGGCTGTAGCTCAATTGGTAGAGCAGCGGTCTCCAAAACCGCAGGTTGCAGGTTCGAGTCCTGTCGGCCCTGCCAGAGATCAGCGCTGAAACGGGGTGAGGCGGGGGCGGCCCAGGCGGGACGCCCCTGTCGCATGTCCGAGCGTCCCGCCTGGCGGGAAGGACCGGAACGGATGAGCGCGCCGCGCCGCACTGCAACGAGGGGACCGCAGCCGGGTGGAGGGCAGCCGCCAACCGCTCCGGCCCGCGGCGTGCCAGCCGCGCCCGCGGCGCGTGCTCCGAGGCCGGCCGCGCCCAAGACGGCCGACGAGCCGAAAAGCAGATTCGGGCAGGCCATCGCCGGGTTCCGGAAGACCGTCGATGACACCATCGCGGAACTGAAAAAGGTCAACTGGCCGGATCGCGAGACCACCCGCAAGTTGACGTTGCTGGTGATCGCGTTGTCGGCGGTCCTTGGACTGCTGCTCGGCGGGGTCGACTTCGTCTTGCGCAGGATCTTCGAGGCCATCGGCTAGCGCATCCCGCCACCACGGAGGTTCGTCATGGGACGTCTTTCCCTCAAGGAGCGGTTGGCCGCACGGCGGGCCGAGGATGCGGGCGAACCGCAGGAGCAGGCGCCCGGCCGGTGGTATGTGCTGCACACCTACTCCGGGTACGAGAACAAGGTGAAGCGGACGATCGAGTCGCGGGTCGAGGCACTCGATCTGACCGATCGGGTGCATGAAGTGATCGTGCCGACGCAGGAGGAGGTGGAGATCAAGGCGGGACAGCGGCATACGGTGGAGAAGAAGGTCTTCCCGGGCTACGTGCTGGTGCGCCTCGATCTCGACGACGACACGTTCTACGCGATCAAGAACACCCCGGGCGTGACCGGGTTCGTGAACGTCAACAACAAGCCGAGCCCGCTCTCCGACGCCGAGGTTCAGAACATCCTGAAGGGGATGACCGCCGAGGCGCCGAAGGTGAAGATCACGTTCCACGTGGGCGACACGGTCCGCATCACGGACGGGCCGTTCGCCGATTTCCGCGGCCAGATCGACGAGATCAACCAGGAGCGCGGGAAGATGAAGGTGCTGGTCTCGTTCTTCGGACGGGAGACGCCGGTGGAACTGGACTTCCTGCAGGCGGAGCGGGAAGGCTGACGCGACAGTGATCGATCCGCCCGCGAGCGCGGGCGCGGATTCGGGAAGGCAGGTGCGAGGAACATGGCGAAGCGCATCCGAGGCTACGTGAAACTGCAGATCCCCGCGGGCAAGGCGACCCCGGCGCCGCCGATCGGCCCGGCGCTTGGCCAGCACGGCGTGGCGATCATGAACTTCGTCAAGGAGTACAACGAGCGCACGGCCAACATGGTCGGGCAGATCATCCCGGTGCTGATCACGGTGTACGAGGACCGGTCCTACACGTTCGTCACCAAGACGCCGCCGGCGCCTGACCTGCTGCGCCGGGCCGCCGGCGTCGACAAGGGCGCGGCCAACCCGCGGACCACCCGCGTCGGCAAGGTGACCGCCGATCAGGTGCGGGAAATCGCCGAACTGAAGATGAAGGACCTGAACGCGGTCGACCTCGCCGGCGCGATCAAGCAGATCGAGGGAACGGCCCGCAGCATGGGGATCGAGGTCGTCGCCTGATTCGGGCGATGAAGGAGGCGTGCCGCCGGCCGCTGAGCGACCGGGGCACCAGGTGGGAGGGGCGTACGCCCCGCTGGCACCACGGAGGAACGCACGATGCCGAAACATGGGAAGAAGTACCAGGCCGCCGCGAAGCTGGTCGACCCTGACAAGCTGTATCTGCCGGATGAGGCGGTGTCGCTTCTGAAGCAGGTGGCCTACGCCAATTTCGACGAGACCCTCGAGGTGCACGCGCGGCTGGGGATCGACCCCCGGCAGGCGGACCAGGCGGTGCGGTCGACCGTGGTCCTCCCGGCGGGAACGGGCAAGACGGTCCGGGTGCTGGTGTTCGCGGCGGGCGAGGCCGAAAAGGTTGCCCGCGACAACGGGGCCGATTACGCCGGCTCGGACGACCTCGTCCAGCAGATCAATGGCGGCTGGCTCGAGTTCGATGCCGCCGTGGCGATGGCGGACCAGATGGGCAAGGTCGGCGGGCTGGGCCGGATCCTCGGCCGGCGCGGACTGATGCCGAACCCGCGCTCCGGGACGGTGGTGCGCGACGTGGCCGACCTGCCCGGCGTGCTGAAGGAGCTGAAGGGCGGCCGCGTCGAGTACCGGAACGACCGACTCGGCGTGGTGCACCTCGCCATCGGGAAGAAGAATTTCTCGGAGCAGCAGATCAGGGAGAACCTGTTCGCCTTCCTCGACGCGCTGCAGCGCAGCAAGCCGAGCGGGGTGAAAGGGGTGTACGTGAAGAGTCTGTCTATTTCCAGCACGATGTCCCCGGGCATCGCGCTCGACGTGACGGCCGCACTGGCCGGCGCCTCGGAGTCCGCCGGCTAGGGGACTCCGCCCAACAACTGAACGCACGTCCCCGGCTGAAGACCGTCGGTGCGGTTCGCCGCTCAATTTCCGACCGAGGCCCGAGGAGGCAAACCGCAGACCGCCGCAGGTGGTCCGCGCTTGCGCCCCGGGTCCAATCGACCCGGGGCGCGACGTTGGACGCAACTGCGACGGAAGGAGGTGATTCGGAATGCCAACCGCACGAAAAGCAGGAACCATCGATGAACTGACCGATGCGCTCGGCAAGGCGCAGCTGACGATCGTCACGGATTACCGAGGACTGAAGGTCAGTGACCTGCAGGGGTTCCGCGCGGCGCTGCGCCCGAAGGGCGCGGAGTTTCGCGTGGCCAAGAACACGCTGACCAACATCGCGGCCGGCAAGGCCGGGGTCGAGGGTTTCGACGGAATGCTGGAAGGCCCGACCGGGCTGGTCATCGTGTATGAGGACATCGTCGGGGCGTCGAAGGTCGTCAACGACTTCATTCGGACCTCGCGAATCCTGTCGGTCAAGGGCGCGGTGATGAACAATCGCCCGCTGTCGGCCGCGGATGTCGAGGCGCTGGCGACGCTGCCGTCCCGCGAGGAACTGCAGGCCAGGTTGCTCGGCCTGATGGTTTCGCCGATGTCGAGGACGCTGGGCGTTCTTGGCGGTCCGGCCCGCTCGATGGTGTACCTGCTCAATGCCAAGGCGTCGGAAGGCGGCGCGGCCGCGGCCGACTAGGTCTGGTTGCCTGACGAACGGCCCGGCAACAACGGGCTGGATGAGACGAAGGAGAACGACGTGTCCAACGAGAAGCTGATCGAAGCCCTTGAAGGGATGACCGTCCTCGAGCTCAATTCGCTGGTCAAGGAACTCGAGGAGCGCTGGGGCGTGAGCGCGGCCGCGCCGATGGCCGTCGGCATGATGGCGGCTCCGGCGGGCGGCGGCGGCGCGGCTGCTCCCGAGGAGGAGCAGACGGAGTTCGACATCATCCTGACCGATGTCGGCGCCAACAAGATCCAGGTGATCAAGGCCGTGCGCGAGCTCACCAGCCTGGGCCTCAAGGAGGCCAAGGACCTGGTCGACGGCGCGCCGAAGGCGGTCAAGCAGGGCGTCTCGAAGGAGGACGCGGCTGCCGCCAAGGCGAAGCTGGAAGAGGCTGGCGCGAAGGCCGAGATCAACTAGCGCGCCGACGCGCCGGCCGCGTTTGCGGCCGGCGCGGGTGGGGGCGGCTCATGGGCCGCCCCCGCCAGACGCGGCGCGGGTTGACGCTCGCCGCTGCGCTCCTGTATGGTCCCCGCAGGCGAAGACGTGACGTTGAACGGAACGAGTACGCGCCGACGCATCGCGCGAAGCGAGCCGGGGATGGTGGAAGCCCGGCGCACGGTGGGCGCGGAATGGATCCGGGAGTCGGACCCCGAACGGCAGCGGCCAAGTAGGCGGTCCCGGTTTGCTCCCCCGTTACCGGGAGCGGCGCGCTGGCGATCATCCGCCCGCGTGCGCTGAGTGGGACTCGACGGGCGCTCCCGGCGGGTTCAACGAGGGTGGCACCGCGGGGTGCGCGACGAGCGCCTCCGTCCCTTCCGGGACGGAGGTTTTTTTGTTGCCGGCGCCGTGCCTGCGCCAGCCACGTCGGGAGTACGCGAGATGACCCAGTCAGCCCCCGCCACGCAGGTGCGAATCGGACCGGTGCGGCGCGGCCAGCTCTGGCCGTCGCTTGACGAGGCGCGGACGATCGCGGCGGCGACTCCCCATGCGACGACGGCGCCGCTGGTGCGCGAGTTGATGGCGGACCTCGAGACGCCGGTGTCGGCATTCCTGAAGATCAGGAACGAGGGGCCCGCTTTCCTGCTCGAGAGCATCGAGGGCGGGGAGCGGCTGGCGCGCTACTCGTTCATCGGCGGACATCCTGAATCCGTGCTCACTCTCCACCCGGGCGAGGCGGTCACGACCACGGCCGCCGGGGAGCGGCGCGTTCCCTGCGCCGACCCGCTGGCGGCGATGGCCGACCTGGTGGCGCCCTACCGGGCGGCCGAGTTTTCCGGACCGCCGCTGCCGAGGTTCACGGGCGGAGCGGTGGGGTACCTGTCGTACGAGGCGGTGCGGGTGTTCGAGCCGCGCGTGCCTGCGGCGGCGGGCGCCGGGCTCGGGTTGCCGCTGGGCAAGTGGATGCTGGTGGACGGGCTGCTGGTGTTCGATCACCTGGCGCGGACGATCAAGGTCGTATCACACATTCGCCTCGACGGACCGGGAACGCTTGAGGAGCGGTACGCGGCGGCCGCGGCCAAGATCGACGAGATGGTGCGGCGGTTGCGCGGCGCGACCCCGGCGCTGCCGAGGGGGAGTTCGCCGCTGCCGGGCACGCCGGAGGAGCGATCCCTCCCCAACACCTCGCGGGAGCGGTACATCGAGATCGTGGAGCGGGCGCAGCAGTACATCCGGGCGGGAGACATCTTCCAGGTGGTGCTGTCGCAGCGGGTCGATGTGCCGACATCGGCCCATCCGTTCACCATCTACCGGGCGCTCCGGACGATCAACCCGTCGCCATACATGTTCTACCTGGACTTCGTGGACCACCAGATCGTCGGCGCGTCACCGGAGTTGCTGGTGCAACTGGAGGGACGGACCGTCACGAATCACCCGATCGCGGGGACACGGCCGCGCGGCGCGACTCCGGAGGAGGACGTGGCCTTCGAGCGGGACCTGCTGGCCGACGAAAAGGAACGGGCCGAGCACATCATGCTGGTCGACCTGGGCAGGAACGACGTCGGGCGGGTGTCGGCGCCGGGCACCGTGCGGGTGCCGCGGCTGATGCAGATCGAGCGCTATTCCCACGTGATGCACATCGTGAGCAACGTCGAGGGACAACTGGAGGAGGGACTGACCGGGCTGGATGCGCTGCGGGCCTGCTTCCCGGCCGGCACCGTTTCCGGCGCGCCGAAGGTGCGGGCGATGGAGATCATCGGCGAACTCGAAACGGACCAGCGCGGACCGTATGCGGGCGCCGCCGGGTACATCGACTTCTCCGGGGGCATGGATACGGCTATCGCGCTGCGGACGATGATCGTGAAGGACGGGGTGGCCTCGATGCAGGCGGGGGGCGGCGTGGTGGCGGACAGCACGCCGGAGGGGGAGTTTGCCTAGAGCCACCACAAGATGCGGGGCCCGCTGCGGGCGAGCGAACGTGCCGAGGACCTGGAGGCGACCGATGCCTGAGCCGCTGCCGCCAGCAGGACGCATCTTCCTGCTGGACAACTACGATTCGTTCACCTTCAACCTGTACCAGTTGCTGCGCGACCTGGGGGCGGAGGTGCGGGTGGTCCGCAACGACCAGATCACGGTCGATGAAGTGCTGGCGATGACGCCGGACCTGACCGGCATCGTTCTGTCGCCGGGGCCGTGCACGCCGCGGGAGGCGGGGATCACGGTGCCGCTGGTCAAGGCCGCGGCCGGCATGGTGCCGAGTCTCGGGGTGTGCCTCGGGCACCAGTCGATCGGGGAGGCGTTTGGCGGCGACGTGGTGCTTGCGCCGACCCTGATGCACGGGAAGGTGTCGCGGATTCATCACGGTGGGAAGGGGGTGTTCGCCGGGCTGCCCACCCCGTTCACGGCCACCCGGTACCACTCGCTGATCGTCGAGCGCTCGACGTTGCCGCCGGAGCTCGAGATCACCGCCGAGACCGACGGGATCATCATGGGGCTGCGGCACCGGACGCTTCCGGTGGAGGGCGTCCAGTTTCACCCGGAGTCGATCCTGACGCCGGACGGGCGGCAGTTGCTGGCGAATTTCCTGTCGTACCGGTCGCCGCGGCCGGTTTCGGCGGCGACCGGGCTGGCCGCCGCCTACGGATGACGAGGAGCGGAGCGTGAGCGATACCCCCGGCTACGAGATACGCGACGCGATCAGGACGGTGGTCGAGGGCCGCACCCTGAGCATGGGCGAAGCGGCGGCGGCGATGAACGCGATCATGTCCGGATCGGTGACAGGCGCCCAGATCGGCGCGCTGGTGACCGCGTTGCGGATGCGCGGGGAGACGGTCGAGGAGGTGGCCGGATTCGCGCGGGCGATGCGGGACCATTCGCTCAAGGTGCCGGTGGATGCATCGGGCGGGGTGATTGTGGATACGTGCGGCACGGGCGGCGACGCCTCGGGCACGTTCAACATCTCGACGACCGCGGCGTTCGTGATCGCCGGGGCGGGGGTTCGGGTGGCCAAGCACGGCAACCGCGCCGTCACCAGCAAGTGCGGCTCCGCTGACGTGCTGGAGGGGCTGGGGGTGGCGATCGAGCTCACGCCGGCCGGGGTTGCTGCCTGCATCCGGGAGGCGGGGATCGGGTTCATGTATGCCCCGGCGTTCCACCCGGCGATGCGCTTCGTCGGACCCGCGCGCCGGGAGATGGGGATCCGGACGGTCTTCAACATCCTCGGCCCGCTGACGAATCCCGCCGGGGCGCGCCACCAGCTGATCGGCGTGGGGCATCCGGAGATCGCCGGCAAGCTGGCCCGCGCGCTGCAGGCGCTCGGGGCGCAGCGCGCGGTGCTGGTTCACGACGGGGACGGGCTCGACGAGCTGGGGCTTTCGGCTCCGGCGGAGGTGACCGAATACGACGCCCGCTCCGGTGTAATCAGGACCTATCAGCTGCTGCCCGAGGAGCTCGGGCTGGCCCGGGCCGGCAATGACGCATTGCAGGGCGGTGACGCGGCCACGAACGTGGCGATCACCCGGTCGGTGCTGGCGGGAGAGGAGGGGCCGCGGCGGGACGTGATCCTGCTCAACGCCGGGGCGGGGCTGTATGCCGCCGAGGCGGCGGAGAGCGTGGCGCACGGGGTGGAACTGGCGGCGGCGGCGATCGACTCCGGCGCGGCGCTGGCCGCACTGGAGCGGCTCGTGGAGGTCTCCCAACGGGAGGCGGGGGCAGCTGCATGAGGCGCTACGTGGAGACCGGGACGGTACTCGACCGCATCCTCGCGCGGACCGCCGACGACGTGACGGCACGGCGCGCCACCACCGGGGAGCAGGAACTGGAGCGGATGGCCGCCGGCCGGGCGGCGGCGCTGAGCCTGCGGGCCGCGCTGTCCGGGCCGGGCATGGCGGTCATTGCCGAGATCAAGCGGGCGTCTCCGTCGCGTGGGGTGTTTCCGGTGACCATCGACCCGGCGGACGTGGCCGCGGCCTACCTCGATGGCGGGGCGTCGGCGTTGTCCATCCTGACCGACGAGCCGTTCTTCAGAGGGTCGCTGGCCGATCTCCGGGCGGGAGAGCAGGTGGCGCATGCGCGGGCGAACCCCGCGCCGGTGCTGCGCAAGGATTTCATGCTGGACGACTATCAGGTGCTCGAGGCCCGCGCCAATGGGGCGGATGCGATCCTGCTGATCGTGGCGGCGCTGGACGATGGCGCGATCCGGTCGCTGGCGGCCACGGCGCGTGCGCTCGGGATGGATGCGCTGGTCGAGGTTCACGATGAGGGCGAGCTGGAGCGGGCGCTGGCGGCGGGTGCGAGCCTGGTGGGCGTGAACAACCGCGATCTGCACACGTTCGAGGTCGATCTGGCGACGACCGAGCGGGTGGCGCGGGAGTTGCCCCCGGGGATCACGCTGGTGGCCGAAAGCGGCGTGTTCGGACGTGAGGACGTGCGGCGTTTGGAGGCGGCGGGGGCGTCGGCGGTGCTGGTGGGCGAAGGGCTGATCGTGCAGCCGGACCGGGCGGCCGCGGTGCGCGCACTCCTGGGGACCGCGTGAGCGCGAGCCAGCGCCGGGAGGCGATCGCCGAGCGCCTGGCCGCGGGCGGTCTCGTGAAGATCTGCGGATTGCGGGAGACGCGCCACGCGGTCGTTGCCGCAGAGGCCGGCGCCGATCTGATCGGATTCGTGTTTGCCCCGGCGCGGCGGCGGATCACGCCGGAGGATGCCCGGGATGCGATCGCGGCGGCCCGTGCCGTGGCCGGGCGGATCGTGGCGGTGGGTGTGTTCGTCAATGCGGGGGCGGACGAGATCGCGGAGGTCGCCGCAGTGGCCGGCATCGACCTGGCGCAGTTGCACGGGGAGGAAGATCCGGGGCTGCCCGCGATGCTGCCGGTCCCGGCTACGAAGGCGTTCGCGCCGCCGCCGGGCTTGTCATTGCGGGAGGCGCTCGCCGAGATCGACCGTCACCTGCAGGCCGTGACGCCGCCGCTGGCCGCGCTGGTGGACGGGTACCATCCGGGAGCGTCCGGGGGAACCGGCGCGCGCGCCGACTGGGAGCTTGCCGCGGGGCTGGCGGCGTGCCGGCCGCTGGTGCTCGCCGGCGGTCTTGGCCCGGACAACGTGGCCGACGCGATCGCGGCGGTGCGGCCGCTCGGGGTGGACGTGAGCAGCGGCGTGGAGAGCGACGGAATCAAGGACGAGGCGCTGATCCGCGCGTTTGTCCGAAGCGCCAGGGAGGCGTTTCGCCGCGAGCAGGCGGCGCGCTCCTGACCGCGGGCCGGGAGCCCGGGGCAGGAGCCGGAGAGGGGAGGCTACTCGTCGTGGTCGAGCGGCACGCTGGCCCATGATCCGCCGAAGCCGCAGCACCAGTTGAGGGCCCGGAGCCTGCGCTCGGAAAGCGAGGCGAGGGTGTCGAGCGCGTCATGGTCGATCGCGGACACGGGCAGGCCAGCGAGGGCGAAATCACCCCGGACGGTGGATTCCAGCAGTCCGGCGGCGCGGGCCTCGGCGGCGGTTTCGGCGGCAATGGCGCGAAGCTCCGAGGCCTCGCGCCGGCTCGCGGACCGGGCCATGGACTCGACGCCGGCGCGCCAGTACCAGAGTTCGGCAAGCTCGCGGGCGGCGGCGACGGAGTGGTCGTCGCGCGGGACAAGCGCATCGCGAAACGGGGCCACCGGATCCCAGGCGTCCGGAATCGCGGCGAGCGCGGCGGCGGGATCGGCGGGCGCAACGAAGGACGGGAAATCGGCCAACAAGCCGGCGGCCCAGGCGACGGCGACGAGGGATTCGCTCTCCCAGCTTGCGAGGGCGGCGTCATCCTCGCCGATGGTTCCGACGGGGGCATCGATGAAGTCGCGCTCGAAGTCGGCGGCGGCGGCGTCCACGCCCTGCTCGCGGAGCCAGGAGGCAAGGTCGTATCGCTGGGTTTCGGCGTCATCGGGCCGCGACTACCTCTTCCAGGACGGCGACATCGTCCAC
>JBJTKE010000016.1:0-7217 GCA_046096285.1 Chloroflexota bacterium | reverse complement strand
GGCCGGCGTTCCCCTCGTCTGGCTGGCAGATCCCGAGCGCCGCTCCGTCACCGTCTGGACCCCCGACGAGGCGCCCCGCACGCTCCACCCCGGTGACACTCTCGACGGCGGCGCGGTGCTGCCCGGCCTCGCGCTGCCGGTTGCGGCGGTCTTCGCCGGCATCGGCGGCGACCGGGACCGCGGCTGAGTGGGCCCGGAGCGCGGATCATGACCCCCGGAACCCGGCCGTTGCATCAACCGGGAAGGGCGGGATGACCGGCAAACCCGCCAGCGACGACACCGGGGTGCTGATCGCCGGGGCCGGCCCGGTCGGGCTCGCGCTGGCTATCGAACTGGCACGGCGCGACATCCCGCTGCGGATCGTCGACCGCTCCGCCGGACCGGCGGCCGAGTCCCGCGCCCTCGGCACGCAGGCGCGCACCATCGAGCACCTCCGCATGATGGGGATCGGCGAGGACCGCCTGGTCCCGTCGCTCCGCGCGCGGGAGATGGTCGTTCACGACGGCGCGCGGGTGATCGCGCGGGTGCGCCTCCGCGTCGAGCGGCCCGACGCCACCTACCACGGCCTGCTGGTGATGAGCCAGGCCGACACCGAACGGATGCTGCTCGCCCGCCTCGGCGACCTCGGGATCGCCGTCGGGCGCGGCGTCAGCCTGACCGGGTTCTCCCAGGATGACCACGGGGTGATCGGCACGCTCTCCGGCCCGGACGGCGCCCGGACCGTGCGCGCCCAATTCCTCGCGGGCTGCGACGGCGCGCGGTCCGCCGTGCGCCACCACCTGCGGGAGGATTTCGCCGGCTTCACCTACCCGCAGCGCTTCCTCCTGGGCGATTGCCGCATCGCGGGCGACCGCCCGCGCGACCAGGGCAACGCCTGGCTTCACCCCGATGGCCTGCTCTTCGCGCTGCCGCTGCCGGGAGACGGACTGTGGCGGGTGATCATCGCCGACCGCACCGCCGGAGATGACGCCGCCCCGCCAGCGTTCGACGAACTCGCCGGCGTGGCGCGCGAGCGCAGCAGGGGCACGCTCACGCCCTCGGACCCGGTCTGGCTCTCCCGATTCACCGTCAACTGCCGGATGGCGGGCGCCTATCGCTTCGGCCGCGTTTTCCTCGCCGGGGACGCCGCGCACGTCCATAGCCCGGTCGGCGGGCAGGGCATGAACACCGGCATCCAGGACGCGGTGAACCTCGGCTGGAAACTGGCGCTCGCCGTGCGCGGCCGCGCCAGCGACCCGTTGCTCGACACCTACGCCGCGGAGCGGATGCCCGTCGCCCGCGCCGTGCTCCGGGGCTCCGACCGCGGCTTCCGCGCCATGATGCCCGCCAACCCGGCCCTGCGCTGGCTGCGGGACCGCGCGATCGGCCTCGCGGCCTCGGCGCCCGCCTTCGGCGCGGCCGTGTCGGAGCGGATCTCCGAACTCGGGATCGACTACCGGAATTCACCGCTCACCGGCCCCCCGGCCCGCGCCGGGTTCGGCGCCCGCGCCCCGCGCCCCGGCGACCGCGCCCCGCAGGCGTCGTTCGAGCCAGCGATCGCCGGCGAACCCGCCACCCTGTTCGATGTCTACGGCCTCGGCGGCTTCACCCTGCTGCTCTTCCCGGACCCCGCCAACCCCTCCGCCAGCCTGCAGCAGGCCGCGACCATTGGCGGCTGGGTGCGGGATCGCCTCGGCGACGACTGCCGGCCGCTCCTCGTCGTGCCCGGACCGCCGCGTGGCGTGCCCGGAGCGATTCCCGCCGCGTTCGACACCGCGGGCGAGATCCGCCGCGTCGTCGGCGCAACCGGGGAGGCGGCGGTGCTGGTGCGCCCGGACGGCTACCTCGCCGCCCGCGCCGCCTCGCTCGACCAGGCCGCGATCTGGCGCGCGCTGGCCGCGGCGTTCGCTCCCGGCCTGCTGCCCGGCCTGCCCGACGGCGGCCCACGGGCCTAGCCAGCGCGCGCCCTGCCGGCTAGCGCAGCGCCCGGGAGATGCTGGCGGCCAGCACCAGCAGCACGAGCGCCGTGACCGCGGCGTAGCGGCGGTCGGCGATGCGCAGGAACCCGGCGAGCACCACCAGCGTGGCCGCCACCGGCGCAGCCATCAGCCAGAGGATCGCCAGGTCGATCACCCCCGAGGCATGCCCCGCCAGCAGCGCGGGCACGACCTCGGAGAGCGGGTCCACCCGGGCGCCGAGCGGTTCCCGGCGGACGATCGCCAGCACGATGCCGAGGAGCAGCAACCCGGCCCCGGCCCGGAACATCCCGCGCAGCACCGCGCCGACCCGGTCGAGCAGCGGCGCCATGCGGGCGGTCCGCCGTTCGAGGCCGGCGACGGCCTCGTCGTGATGCTGGTCCATCGCCGCGTCGTCCATCTACGCCCCCAGCAGGTGAATGCCGAGCCCCTGGAAGATCATCCTGATCCCCAGGTAGGCCAGGACCACGCCGAAGATCAGGGAGAGCCGTTGCGCCTTCAGTCGCCGGGTCAGCTTCGCGCCGAACTGGCCGCCGAGAAAGACCCCGATCACCGCCGGCACCACCACCCCCGGGTCGATCTTGCCGTTGGCGTAGTAGACGAACGACGGCGCAACCTGGGTGATCCCCACCATGAACGCCGAGGTGCCGACCGCCGCCTTCACCGGCACGCCCATCAGCAGATTCATGACCGGCACCATCACGACGCCGCCGCCGACCCCGAGCATCCCGGACAGGATGCCCGCGCCGGCGCTGATGCCCACCCCGGCCGGAACCCGCTTCGGCACATAGGCCGTCTGCTGCCCGGTCGCCGGATCGTGAAACACCGCCCCGAGGCGCAACCGGTCATCGCCCAGCGAGACATTGCGGTTGGAGCGGGGAATGGCCATCGACACCGCCGCGTAGAGCAGGACGATGCCGAAGACCACGTAGATCACGGATGGGTCGGCGTTGACGCCGTAGATCGCGCCTGCGATCGCGCCGGCCGCGGTCATCACCTGCAGCAACATGGCCAGGCGCAGGTTGGTGAACCGGCTCCGCAGGTGGATGGAGGACCCGACGACGCTGTTGGTCACCACCACGATGGCGCTGGCGCCCACGGCGAGCTTGGGATCGATGCCGAAGAACAGCGTGAAGATCGGAACCAGGAACACCCCGCCGCCGAGCCCGAGCATCGACCCGAGACTGGCCGCTCCGGCCGCAACCGCGCCGAGCGCCAGCAGATTCGCGATGTCCACCGATCCGCTCCCCGGGGCTCCGCCACGACGCCGGAGTATCGCACAGGGATGGCCCGGCGGCGGGCACGGTTCCTGCGCGTATACTGCCCGCCACAACCGAATCCTCAACCGTGGCAGGAGCCCGTCCCGCCGGACATGTCGTCCGGGCGGCGGGAACCCGGGGGAAGCCGGTGCGAAGCCGGCGCTGTCCCGCAACTGTATCGCCGCCAACCCTGGCGGCGGAGCCAGGTCGCCCGTCCTGCCGCATCCAGCCGCCCGTCGCGAGAGCGGGAGGAGGACACCGTGGGGTTTTCCCCGGCTCATCCCAGTGTTTCCCATCGTCCGTTGACCCGGCGCGCCGTCCTGGCTGGCGCCGCGCTGGCGGTAGCGCTGCTGCCGCTTTCGCAGCCCGGCCGGGCGTCGGCCTGGGCGACCCTGACCGCCGCCTCGGGCTGGCTCCGCTCGCAGCAGTTGCCGGAGGGCGGCTTCACCGGGTTCAGCGGCGAGGCCGATCCTTCCTTCACCGCGCTCGCGATCGTCGCGCTCGCCGCCGCGGCGGCCGCCGATCCGGCCAATGCCGCGGCCATCACGCGGGCCGCCGGTTGGCTGGAGGGACAGGCCGCGGACTACGCCGCGCAGGGTCCGGGCGCGGCGGCCATCGCGGCGGCCGCGGCCGTGGCCGCCGGCCGCGACCCCGTCTCCTTCGGGGGCGCGGACCTCGTCGCCGGCATGTCCGTGCCGCTGCCGGAGGGCGCAGAGCCTGCCGCGCCCGGCCTGCTCGGCAACGACGTCAACGACCATGCCGAGATCATGCTCGGCCTTGCCGCCGCGGGCAGGCCCGTCGACCCCGCGCTCGTCGCGGCGCTCGAAGGCGCGCGCTCGGAGGACGGCGGCTGGTCCTACGACGCCCAGCCCGGCGCCGGGGTCATGGACAGCAACACCACCGCGCTGGTCATCCAGGCCTGCGCCGCGGCGGGCGAACCCGGGAGGGCGCTCCTGCCCGGCGCGGTCCGCGCGCTGGCCCGCTTCCTGGTTCCCGGCAAGGGCTACGCCTACCAGTTGACGGAGCCGCTCGTGGCCGACGCCAACTCCACCGCGCTGGTGATCCAGGCGCTGATCGCCGCCGGGGAGGACCCGGCCTCGGCCGCCTGGGGCGACGCCCCGGCCGCGCTGGCAGGGTTCGCCAACCCGGATGGTTCCTTCACCTTCATGGCGGGCGACCCCGAGCCGAGCCTCTATGCCGCACTGCAGGCCATCCCGGCGCTCGCGGGCAAACCGCTGCCGGTGGCGCGGCTGTGCGCCAGCGGCGAGGAGGCGGCCTCCGGCTGCGTCGCCGCCGCCACGGGCGCCTGATGTCCGCCCGGTGCATCGCGCGCGTGCGACGCCCGGCGCCCTGGCTCGCGTGGGCGCTCGGGCTCGCGTTGCTGCTGCTCGCCGGCGCTTCA
This sequence comes from Chloroflexota bacterium, assembly GCA_046096285.1. GTDB lineage: Bacteria > Chloroflexota > Chloroflexia > Thermomicrobiales > UBA6265 > CADCWF01. The sequence goes on along the minus strand of JBJTKE010000016.1, from coordinate 2,601 downwards.
GCGGGGCAGGCGCGCGCAGGCGAACAGGTCAATCATGCCGGGGTCATCGTGCGGCAGGCGGACGGGTCGTTCGTCTACGGCTACGTCGCCTTCACGGAGGACAGGATCGACGGCGTGGAGTTGCTGCGGCGCAGCGGCATCCCGCTGGTGACCACGGGGTTCGGCGGGCTCGGCGAGGCCGTCTGCTCCCTCGACGGGCAGGGTTGCGGGCTGTCCGCCTGCCGCAGGTCCGTCTGCCAGGGCGGCCCGAACGCGCCGTACTGGCAGTACTTCCGGCAGGATGGCGCGGGCGGCTGGAAGCCGCTGCTCATGGGCGGCAGCGGCACGCCGGTGCGCGATGGCGACATCGACGGCTGGTCCTGGACGGCGCGCGAGGCCGCGCTGCCGGCGATCACCCTGCCCGAACTCGCCGCCCTCGCCGGCGTGGATGCAGCCGCGGCCGCCGCGCCCGCGACCGCCGCATGGCGCAGGAGCGGGCCCGCGCCCGTCGCCGCCGCCGCGCGGTCCGGCGCGGCGCTGGCCGTGGCGGGGGGCGTGCTCGCCGTCATCGCCGGCGGCGCGGCGGCGGCAGTGCGCCGCCGCGCCCGACTCGAATCCGAACCCGAACCCGAGCCGGGGGCCGCATGAGCGCCCGCCCGGTGGACCCCCGCGCCTGGCTCTTCTGGCTGGCGGCCGTTTCGCTGCCCGCCCTCGTCGGGCGCAACCCGTTTCCGCTGGCGGCGGCGTTTCTCGCCGCGCTCGGGGTGTGGGCCGCCTCGCGGGGCCGCGCCGCAACCGGCTGGCCCGGCGTGCTCCGCCTGGGCGCGGCGCTGGCGCTCGCCGGGGTGCTGTTCAACACCCTCACCGCGCACGCCGGGGACCTTGTCTTCGCCCGGCTGCCGGAGTGGCTGCCGGTCGTGGGCGGCATCCTCACCGTGAACGCCCTCGTCTACGGGCTGCTCTCGGGGCTGGCCCTGCTCACGCTGCTGCTGGCGGGCATCGTCGTCGGCTCCTCGCTCGACTGGAACGGCCTGCTGCGCCTCCTGCCGGACCGCTTCGCCACCGCGGCCGTCGCCACCTCGGTGGCCTGGTCGCTCATCCCCCAGGCCACCCGCGCCGCGACCGAGATCCGGGAGGCGCAAGCCGCCCGCGGCTATCGTCCCCGCGGCCCTCGCGACGCTGGCCCGCTGCTGATTCCCCTGCTCTCCGGCAGCCTCGAGCGCTCGCTTACGCTGGCCGAGGCGCTCGAATCCCGGGCCTTCGGCGCTCCCCTGCGCGACGAACGCCCCACCACCGGCTGGCACACCGCCGCGCTCTCGCTGGGCCTCGGGCTGGCCACGCTGGGCGCCTACGGCCTCGCCCTCGGCGACGGCCGCCTGGCCACCGCCGCGCTTCCCGGCGCCGCCCTGCTCTGGGTGGCCCTTCGCTCGCCAGCCGGCCTGGGACCGCGCCGGACCCGCTACCGCCAGCCCGCATGGGACCGCCGCGCCACCATCATCGCGGGCGCCGCCGGGCTGTGCCTGCTCGCGCAGGCCGTCACCCTCGCCACCGCCCCATGGGCCTTCGCCTGGGACCCCTACCCCACGATGACGCCCCCGCCGGTCCACCTGCCGCTGCTCGCCTCGCTCGGCCTGCTGCTCGCCCCGGCGTTCGCCGAATGAGCGGCGCGACCCTCTCCCGCGTGTCCTACGCCTACCCGGGGCAGGATCGCTTCGCCCTGTCCGGGGTGGACTGGACCATCGATCCGGGCGCCTTCGTCGTGCTGGCCGGGCCGTCGGGCAGCGGCAAGTCGACCCTGCTGCGCTGTCTCAATGGCCTCGTTCCCCACTTCGCGGGCGGCGCATTCGGCGGCGAGGTGATCGTCGACGGCCACGACACCCGGGCCTACGCCCCCCGCGCGCTCGCCCGCTCGGTCGGCTTCGTCTTCCAGGACCCGGAGGCGCAACTCGTCACCGCCCGCGTCGCCGACGAGATCGCCTTCGGCATGGAGCAACTCGGCGTGCCGCCCATCACCATGCGGAAGCGGGTCGAGGAGGCGCTCGATCTGCTCGGCATCGCGGGCCTGCGCGACCGCGAGATCGCCACCCTCTCCGGCGGCGAGCGGCAGCGGGTGGCGGTTGCGGCCGCGCTCGCGCTGCACCCCGCCATCCTCGCGCTCGACGAACCGACCAGCCAACTCGACCCCTGGGGCGCCGACGAGGTGCTGACCGCGCTCACCCGCCTCAACGACGACCTCGGCCTGACCGTCGTGCTTGCCGAACACCGCCTCGACCGCGTGCTCGCCCACGCCGAGCGGGTGCGCCTGCTCGGCCCCGGCGGCCGCGTCGCCGCCGACGCCCCGCCCCGCGAGGCCCTCGCCGCCATGGACGACGCCACGCTCCCGCCGCTCGCCCGCGTCGGCCGCGCGCTCGGCTGGGACCCGCTGCCGCTGACCATCCGCGAGGGCAGGCGGCAGGTCGCGGCGGACGCCGCCGCCGGCCGCGTCCCCGCCCCCGCGCCGCCCGGGTTGCCCTTGCCGCGGGTGGGCTCATCGAGCAGCAGCACCCTCGGGTTGCCGACGAGGATGGCGGCGAGCGCCGCCCGTTCCCGCTCGCCGCCGGAAAGGTCGCGGGGGCAGCGGTC
>JBJTKE010000015.1:0-1836 GCA_046096285.1 Chloroflexota bacterium | reverse complement strand
GGGCCAGGCCGGCGAATCCCGCGCTCGCCAGTCCGAGCAGCGCCCCAGCGAGGCGTGTCGCCGGCGCGCGTCTCCAGAGCGCGACTCCAAGCGCGGCGCAGGTCACGCCCAGCGCCAGAAACCCGGCCTCCTGCAGGGCGGCGCCCGGCCCGACCGCGTAGTGGCTCAGGCCATCCCGCAGCAGATCCACATCCGGCCGGACGACGGGCGCGGCGAGCAGGACGGCTGCATTGACGAGGATGCCGCCCAGGGCCGCCGCGGCGAGCGCCCGCTCTCCGGGCGCGCGATGCGGCGGGGCGGCCGTCATTCCCGGCTCGCCGAGCCGGCCCGGTGGCACCCCGCCGCGTGATCGTCGACCATGCCCACGCTCTGCATGAACGCGTAGCAGATCGTGCTGCCCACGAAGCTGAACCCGAGCCGCTTGAGCGCCCTGCTCATGGCGTCTGATTCCGGGGTGGCGGCGGGAAGATCGCGGTAGGTCATCGCGCGAGGCTGCGCGACCCGCCGATCCGGAGCGAACGACCAGAGAAAGCCGGACGCGCCATCCTCTCGCTCGCGCAGGGCGAGCCACGCCCGGGCGTTCGTGACGGCCCCGTTCACCTTCAGCCGGTTGCGGACGATGCCCGGGTCGGCGAGCAGGCGCGCGAGGTCGGCCTCGCCGTAGGCCGCGATGCGCTCGGGATCGAACCCGTCGAGCGCGGCCCGGAAGCTCTCCCGCTTGTGGAGGATGGTCCGCCAAGAAAGCCCGGCCTGGAACCCTTCGAGCAGCAACCGCTCGAACAGCTCCCGGTCGTCCCGGCAGGGGATACCCCATTCGGTGTCGTGGTAGGCGACCATGAGGGGGTCGTCGCCGGCCCAGTCGCAGCGCGGCAGGGTCGGATCGAAGCCGTGGTCAGACCTGGTCCCGGGGATCGAGGGCATCGCGCAATCCGTCGCCGACGAAGTTGAAGGCAAGGGTGATCAGCGCCACCGCGACGCTCGGAGCGATCAGCAGCCACGGCTGATTGCGGTACTGGGCGCCGCCTGCCTGGATCATCTGCCCCCAGGAGGTGGGGAACGGCGCTTCGAGGTTGACGCTCGGGCGCAATCCGATGCCGAGATAGCTGAGCACGGCCTCGGAGATGATCGCGCCGGGCACGATGAACGCCGAGGCGATGATGAGCGGACCCAGACAGTTCGGCAGGATATGGCGGAAGATCAGCCGCAGGTTGCTGACGCCGCTCGCCCGGGCGGCCTCCACGAACTCCTTCTCGCGCAGCGACAGCGTTTCGCCCCGGATCAGCCGGGCCACGCCGGTCCAGTTGATGATCGACAGGGTGATGAACAGCAGCACCAACCCGTTCAGCACCTTGCCGAAGGCCGTTTCGCCGAGCGAGATCTGCATGATGATGAAGAACAGCAACGAGGGAAACGCATAGACCACGTCGGTGAACCGCATCAGCAGGTTGTCGACGCCGCCGCCGGAGAACCCGGAGATCAGTCCGATGGGAACGCCGATGAGCATGATCACCGCCATCGGGATGAACCCGACCACGAGCGAGATTCGCGTGCCGTACACCAGCCTGCTGAACACGTCGCGGCCGTTGCCGTCGGTTCCCAGCAGATAGTCCGGGGAGCCGGTGGTTTTGGGGTTTTCGGTTTCGATCCAGGCGGCCTGCCGGTACTTCCCGGCGACCTTGACGTCGCCCTTGACCGGATTCTGCGGAGCGATGGCCGGCGCGAAGATCGCGACGACCACGAGGAAGATGAGGTAGCTTCCGCCGATGACCGCCAGTTTGTTGCGGCGGAACCGCCGCCAGGCGTCGACCCACAGCGAGCGGGTCTCGTTCATCCGGT
>JBJTKE010000014.1:0-2162 GCA_046096285.1 Chloroflexota bacterium | reverse complement strand
AGCTACGACTCCGACGGGCAACTGCAGACCGCAACGCTGATGGACTATGCATTGCCGCGGGCCGCAATGATCCCGCCGATCGAAACGGTGCTGGTGGAGGTACCGAGCGAGCACGGCGCGTACGGAGCGAAAGGCGTGGGCGAACCGCCCGCGATCCCGGGGCCGGGCGCCGGGGGCAACGCCATCGTCGATGCGGTCGGAGTGCGGGTGACCACGCTGCCGATCAAGCCGGAGGCGGTGGCGCGGGCGATCTGGTCCCGCGAGGGAGCGGCGGCCGACTGACGGAGGTCTCCAGCCACGGAAGAATGCCGGCGAGATGGAACCCGCGAGGAGCGCCTGGCGCCCCGGACGGGTTCCGCCGAAGCCGGGAAGGTGCGGGACGATGGCGCTGACGGCAGCATACGGCGGGAGCAACTGGTCGCAGCGAACGGCGCCGTTCCGCGAGGACATGGCGGACTGGTGGGGCGACTGGGGGGTATCGTCGGTGTGCGGGCGGCGGCGGGCGGTGCTGATCCGGCGGCCGGGGCCTGAACTCGAGGCCATCGATGATTTCGAGAAGGTGCAGATGCGGGCGGATCTCGTGCCCGCGATCGCCCGGGAACAGCACGACGCGATGGCCGCGGCGTACCGCGAGCACGGGGTCGAGGTTCACTACGTGGAGAACGGGCGGCTGGACAAGCCGAACTCGTTCTTCATGCGCGATCTGATGCTGATGACGCCGGAGGGGGCGATCATCACGCGCCCGGCGTCGACGGTGCGGGCCGGGGAGGAGCGCTTCGTGGCGGAGGCGCTGGGTCGCATCGGGGTGCCCATCCTGATGACGGTTCACGGCTCCGGGACGTTCGAAGGGGCCGATGTGACCTGGATCGACCGGGATCTCTGCTTCCTGGCGGAAGGGTTGCGGACCAACGAGGAAGGCGCCAATCAGGTCGAGCGGATGCTGCGCGAGATCGGGGTGGCCGAGGTGGTGCGCGTCGGCCTGCCGTGGGGGGCGATGCACCTGGATGGTCTGCTGAACGTGCTGGACCGCGACCTTGCCGTGGTGTGGCCCCGGCGGACGCCGCTGAAGGTGGTGCAGAAGCTGCGGGATCGCGGGTTCCGGTTCGTGGACGTGGAGGACGAACGCGAGGCGCAGGACTGCCTGCCGATGAACTTCGTGGCGCTTGCCCCGGGCAAGGTGCTGATGCCGGCCGGAGGAACCCGGATGCAGGCGCGGTACGAGGCGGCCGGGGTGGAGTGTGTGACGGTCGAGATCGGCGAGTTGATCAAGGGCGGCGGCGGCGTCCATTGCATGACGGGGTTCCTGAAGCGCGACGAAACGTGAGGCGGGAGGCGGGAGCCGGGCAACCGGCGAACAACGATGCTGCTCGAACTGGCCATCCGCGATTTCGCCATCATCGATGAGACGCGCATCCCGTTTCGGGAGGGTCTGAATGCCCTGACCGGGGAGACCGGGGCGGGGAAGTCGATCCTGATCGATGCGCTCGGGGCGGTGCTGGGCGAGCGGGTTTCATCGGAAATGGTGCGCACCGGGGCGAAAGCCGCCCACGTCGAGGCGGTCTTCGACGTCGGCGATGAACTGGCGCGTCCGGAGTTCCCGGCGGTTCTCGGCGAGTTCGGGATCGAGCCGGATGACGGGGTGCTGATCCTGGCGCGGGAGATCGGGGCAACCGGCCGCGGCGGAGCGCGCAGCAACGGGCGGGCGGTGACCGCGGGCACGCTGGCCCGGATCGGCGCGTTGCTGGTGGACATCCACGGCCAGAGCGACCACCTGTCGCTGCTGCGTCCCTCGGAGCAACTCGAGGTGCTGGACCGGTTCGCCGGGCTGACGGCGCGGCGGGCGGCGCTGGCCGGAGTGGTGGCCGAGTGGCGGGAAACCCGCACACGACTGGCCGATGCGACGGCCAATGCCCGGGAGCGCGCGCAACGGGCGGACCTGCTGCGATTTCTGGTGGAGGAGATTTCCACGGCGAACCTGCGGTCAGGCGCTCCGGGTCGGCCTCGACCGTCTCCCGGTACCCGCGCACCTCGCCGGCCACATCCTCCAGCAGGTACACCACCTCCGCCAGCCGCTCGGACAGCCCCGCCGCCGAGCGGTCCAGACTGGCGATGTCCGCAACCCTCAGCGCCGCCTGCCTGAGCCTCTCGAGCGCAGGCGCAGC
>JBJTKE010000013.1:0-17232 GCA_046096285.1 Chloroflexota bacterium | reverse complement strand
CCCCGCGCCTCCCCCGGACGATGCCGGCCTCCCCGGTGGTCTGCCCTTCCGGCGCCAGCATCAGCGCCCAGCCGTCGGCGGCGAGGCGGAGCATCGCCTGCATGGTGTCCTCGCTGCCGCCCGGCTCGACCCAGACGCCGCCGGCGAGTTCCACCAGGAACCGGCGCACCGGATACCGCCGCATGTCTCCGGTGACCAGCGTCGCCACATCCCGGCGGGGGATGAGCGAAAAGAGCATCAGTCCGTCGTACCGGTTGGGATGGTTGAACGCGACGATGCAACCCGCCCCCTCGGGCGGCACACGCGCCGCGCCGCTGGCATCGAGCGACGAGATGGAGGCGCTGCCGAGCCACGCGATGACTCGCGGGAGCGGGGTCCGCCGCCTGCGAATGCGAATCCAGCGCGGCAATCGCGGCAGGAACGACCGGCCAGGGTGGTCGCCTTGGGGCATCCCGATCCGCGTCCTTCGCTCGATCGACCAGGCCATGCGCAGACGCGCCGGACGCCGCACCCGCGGCAACCCGGCGCGCTCCGCCGCACCTGTTCGCACGATCCGGGCCCTCGGGGCGATCAGGCCTCCCGGACCGGGTCCTCGCCGGTGCGGACGTCCGAGCCGGGCGCGGCCTGCACCGCTGGTCCGCCGTTCCCGGCCACGGTCGAGTTCCACGCCCAGACCTTGCTGCCCCGGTCAGCGACGATCCCCGGGCCGCCATGTCCCTCGATGACGCACCCGTTCAACTCGACGAAGGCCGACTCCCCCGCATGGACCCCTGCGCCGTGGTTGGCGGCGACCTCGCAGCCGAACAACCGGAGCGAACTGCCCTGCGCGGCGGCCACCGCCGACTCGGCGCAGCCGGCCAGGCGGCACTCCTCGAGGAGGGCTGTGCCGCCGATGGACCGGATCGCGAACCTGCCCGGCCCGGTCAGCACACACCGCCGGAACACCAGGGAAGCGCCCTCGCCCGTCATGAAGACCGCCGCGTCGCCCTCGCTTGAAAGCGTGCACTCCTCGAACCCGAACCCGCCGCCGGTGAGCCAGAGGCCATAACGGTCGCTGCCGCCCCTGTTGCGGACGGTGACGTTCCGCATCGAGCCGCCGAGAGCGCTCACCGGAATGACGCTCTGGAAATCGCTCTCGATCACGACCGAGCCGGCGGGGCCCTCGCCGATGATGTCGACCGTCTTCGCCACCAGGGCGCCGGGGCTGTCGCGTCCGGGCAGCACCACAAGAGTCGCGCCGGAGGGAATGGCCGCCATGGCCTCCGGGAAGGTGGTGAAATGACCGGAGCCGTCGGCGGCGAGAATGTAGCGGCGGCCGCTGCCCGGCAGCCGCAGCGGGACCTCTGAGACCGACGTCCAGCCGTCGCGTCCGGTCAGCAGCGCACCGAGCGCCCCGATCTGCTGCCCGGTCGCGAGGATCGCGGCCAACCAGGGGCGAAGGTCGACCGGGTTCTCCGGGCGGTCCTGCTGGAGCGCCGCGCGGTCGACGTTCAGGCGCTCCATTTCGGCGCGGATGGCGGCTCCCCGGTCTTCGCGGGAGCGGCCGGCAAGCGCGGCGGCGAACTGCTCCGCCCAGGCCGCCGGGTCCGTGGCTGCCTGCGCCGGGCGCGTCGCCGGCGCAGGCAACCCGGCATCCCGGAGGAACGAGGCCGGAAGGTCGACGGCAGCGAACAGGTCGGCAGCGCGTTCGTAGAGGTCCCGGGCCTCGCCCACCACCCGCAGCAACAGGAAATGGGTCTCGAGCACGCCCGCCGAGAGTTCGGCGTCCAGTTGGGCGGCTTCGCCCATGCGGCCCCTCGCCCGGAGCGCGAGCATCCGGGTCTCGGCGGACCATGTGCGCGCGACGTCCGCGGCGAGGTCGGCGGTGCGGTCGAACAGGCCGGCGAGCGCCGGCGCCGCGCATCCCGCCGCGAAACTCTCGATGGCCCGTTCCAGCCGCGCCAGCGTCTCCGCGGCAACCGCCTGCGCCGACTCCACGCCCGTCCGGTTGTCGAGCGCGTGCATCGCATGGTTGGCGAGCCCGCGCTGCGCCCGGCCGTCGTTCAGCGCCGCGAGGGCGCCGCGGATGGTTCGCCCGGCGGCCGCGACGGCCGCGTCGATCTCCTGCTGTTCGTGCTCCATGCAGTGCCCTCCTCCGCGCGGCATCGCCGCGCCGAAGTCTTCAGCCGGCCCACGGGCGGGCAGGCCCATGAATCCGCTCTTGTCGATGGAACGGGGGAATGGGATGGGCGCGGCGTTCCGCCGCGCCCGGCGGGCGTCAGGCGGTGAACTCGCGATCCAGCAGCGGAGCGAGCAGCACGCTGCCGAGACCGGTCGCGCCGAGGCGGGCAAGCGCCTGTCGCTGCTCAAGGGTCAGCCCCTCGGCCTCGCTGAAGTCCGCGCCGGCGGCGCGAACGGCGAACTGGATATCGGAACCGGTCAGGTCCACGCCGTGGAAATCGGCCTGGGTCAGGTCAGCGCCGGTGAACGACGCGCGGCGGAGCGAGGCATCCCGGAAGGAGGCGCCACCGAGGAATGCGCCAGCGAAGGACGCGCCCTCGAAGCGCCCGAAGTCGAGAATCGCCTCGTGCATCTCCGCGAAGTCGAACAGGGACCCCTGCGCCTCGCGGATCTGCACCCGGTCTAGCCGGGCGTGGCGCAAATCCGACCCGCCGCATTCGCCGATCCTTGCGCCGGTGAGGTTGGCCCCCCGGAGGTCGAAGCCGCCGAGGTCGTCGCCGGCAAGGTCGAGACCCGGCCACTCGACGCCCGGACCGGCCTCGGCGCGGACGTCGAACCACTCGCGGCGGCGCTCGAACAGGCCGGGATCGCCGGAGTTGGCGAGCAGGAACTCGATGGCGCGGGTCCGGCCGTCCGGGGTCATCTCGGGTTCGGCCCGGTCGACCGCGACTGGCCGCGCGGTCGGGAAGTAGTGGACGCGCACCGGGATCACGCCAGAACCGACGACCGATGCATCAGCAACATTCTCCATCGCGACTCCTCCTCCCCACGTTCGACCGCCAAACCTGCGAATCCGTGCTTTCAACCATTCAGGCGGCAGGCGCCTCCTTTCCGCCCATCCGAAGGGAAATCACCATGTACCCCAGCCCTGAGCAGAGCGCGCAGCATTCTCCGGACTCCGGTCTGCCGCTGCCGAGGCATCCCTCGCAGGGGGCCACCGCGACGGCGGCCCGCACGAACGGCGGCACCGAGCCGCGGCCCTCGCAGACGGCGCATTCGGCCCATCCCCCGCAGGGAATCCTGGCCGCGCCCTCGCCCTTGCAGGCCGGGCACAGCGCGAACGTCCGCTGGAAGCGCCACCGCCTGCTGCCGGGCCGGGGGGTCCTGTGCGCTGGTGATTCGGGCAAGAAACGCCTCCCTGTCGCCGGCGGCTGGCCGCGACGCGATCGTCTCCGGACACTCACGCGGGCGGCCGGTCGTCCGGCGCCCGCCGGGGATGGGAAAACCCTGCGTCGGCAGGGCAGCGCGGCCGGTTTTCCCCTGAGGGCCTATCTCCTCTCGCGAGGACGGGCACCGTGGCGGTCGCCGCTCGGTTGCCGGGCGCGGGGTCCGCCGCGCCGCTCCGGATAGCGTTCGGTTTGCTGTCCTTACAGTAGCACGTCACGCTGTCGTGTGCAAGCCCCCCGTTCCTCGCCAGGTGGTCGGCAAGGATAGATCATCTGTTCGCTACACTCAACGCCGCGGGCCGGCCGCGGGCGCGGGCCGGGCTCCCCTGGCCCTCCGCCCGGCCGTCGCCACCGGGCCGCCGGTTCGGTAGCCGCCCGCCCGTGACAGCCCCGCCCCGCTGCCCGATACTTCGCGGAAGTTGGCACGCGGGGCGGCCCGCGCCCTACGAGATCGGAGATCGCTTGAGCGCCCACGAATCCGCCGCCTCCTCCCGCGCGTTCGACACCGTCGACGCCCTCGAGGCCGGCATGCGCGAGCAGAAGTACGTCGCGGACCGCGGCCTGGCGACCACGCTCTTTCTCACCCTCACGTTGCGGAAGCCGCTGCTCCTCGAGGGGGAGGCCGGCGTCGGCAAGACCGAGATCGCCAAGGTGCTCTCCGGGCTGCTGCAAACGCCGCTGATCCGGCTCCAGTGCTACGAGGGGCTCGACGCGGCCACCGCCATCTACGAATGGGACTACCCGCGCCAGATGCTCTACCTCCGCACCGTGGAGGCCACCGGCGGCATGGATCGCGACGCCGCCCGGCACGACCTGTTCAGCGAGGAGTTCCTGCTCAAGCGCCCGTTGCTCCAGGCCATCGACGCCTCGCACACCGCCTCCCCGGTGCTCCTGATCGACGAGGTGGACCGCGCCGACCAGGAACTGGAGGCGTTCCTGCTCGAACTGCTCTCCGACTTCCAGGTCACCGTGCCGGAACTCGGCACCCTGAAGGCGGAGCACGTGCCGATCGTGATCCTGACCTCCAACCGGACCCGCGAGATCCACGATGCTTTGAAGCGCCGCTGCCTCTATCACTGGATCGACTTCCCCTCCTACGAGAAGGAGTTCCGGATCCTCGCGGCCAAGGTGCCGGAGGCGCCCGAGCACCTCGCCCGCCAGATCGTGTCGTTCACCCAGGCCCTGCGCGAAACCGACCTGTTCAAGCCGCCGGGCATGGCCGAAACCCTCGACTGGGCCAAGGCCCTGCTCGCGCTCGGCACGGTCGACCTCAACGAGCAGGTCGTCGACGACTCCCTCGGCGTGATTCTCAAGTACCAGGAGGATGTCGACAGCGTGAAGGGCGACGTCGCCCGGAACCTGGTCGGACGCGCCTTGCTGGCCGGCGTCTGATCCGATGGCGCGCGACACGATCAACGTCCCCAACTGGTGGGAGCGAGAACCCCGGGAAGGGCTGATCGCGGGCAACCTCGTCAACTTCGGGCGCCGCCTGCGCGACGCCGGCATTCCCATCGGCCCCGGGCAGGTGGTCTCGATGGTCGAGGCGATCTCGGCGGTCGATCTGCGCGTGCGCGACGACGTGTATCACGCCGCGCAGGCCACCGTGGTCACCAAGCCCGAGCACCGGGTGGTCTTCAACCGCGAATTCAATCTCTTCTGGCGCGAACTGCTCGGCGCGGAGCCGGTGCCTCTCGAGTCGTTCGTCGCCACCTCCGCGCCGACCGAGATGCCGCTGCCGGAGGTGAGCAAGAAGAAGCAGCAGGCGCAGGCTGCCTCCGGCGCGCCGGAGGAGGAGAAGACCGTCCTCGCCATCACCGAAGCCGAGGACGAGTCGGACGCCGACGATGCCGAGGACCTCGAAGCGCCGCCGGAAGACGTGCTGCTGTTCAGCGCCCGGGAAGTCCTGCGCCACAAGGATTTCTCGCTCTGCTCGCCCGAGGAGATCGCGGAAGCCCGGCGGCTGATCGAGTCGATGACCTGGAATCTGGGCAAGCGGCGGACCCGGCGCCGCGTCAAGTCCAACGACGGCCGGTTCTTCGACCGCCGCCGCACCATGCGCCATTCGATGCGCCACGGCGGCATCCCGATGGACCTGAAACGGCAGGACCGCAAGGAGCGCACCCGCCCGCTGGTTCTGATCTGCGACATCTCCGGCAGCATGGACCGGTACGCCCGGTTGCTGCTCCGCTTCGTTCACGCCCTCGGCCAGGGCATCGACTCCACCGAGGTCTTCGTGTTCAGCACCCGCCTCACCCGGATCACCCGCGAACTGCGGCGGCGCGACGTGGACGCCGCCCTCAACGAGGTGATGAACGCGGTCGAGGACTGGTCCGGCGGCACCCGGATTGGCGAGGCGATCAAGGTGTTCAACTACAAGTGGGCGCGGCGCGTGCTGCGGTCCGGCGCCACCGTGGTCATCATCAGCGACGGCTGGGACCGCGGCGACCCGGCCCTGCTCGGGCGGGAGATGGCCCGGCTGCAGCGGTCCTGCCGCAGGTTGATCTGGCTGAACCCCCTTCTTGGCGCGGCGGGGTATCAGCCGCTGACGCAGGGCATGAAGGCCGCCCTGCCCTTCGTCGACGAATTCCTGCCAGTTCACAACCTGCAGAGTCTCGAGGCGCTCGCCGAGATTCTCGGGCGCACCGAGGACCGCGCTCCCAGTCGCAAGCACGTCACCCCGCCCGCGGCATGACCGTCACGGAACTCGACGCCGTGGGCCGGGCCGCGCTTGCCGCCTTGCTGCCCGACACGCCGGAGAACGTGATCTCGCGCAGCTTGCTCCACGCCGGAAGGTGCCGCGCCTGGCGGGAGAACGACGCACTGCTCATCGAGAGCGACGCCACCGCCCCTGGCGAGCCCCACCTCATCGGCAGCGACCCGGCGGCCCTGCTCGCGCTCCTGCGCGCTCGCCCGGACTGGCGGGCGGCCAACCTCGACCCGCGGGCCGCCGCCGCGGTGGCCGAAGGAGTGGCCGCGGACGGAATCACCGTTCGCCCGGGTGGGGACCTCTACTTCGTCGCAGGCGAACCCCCGGAAGCGCCGCCCGGTCACGTGGCTCGTCTGCTCCGCGGGGCCGACCGCGCGGCGCTCGCCGAGCGCCTGCCCGCGTTTGCGGCCATCGATCCAGCGCTCGGCCAACCGTGGAACATCGGCGCGGCGTCGTTCGCCGGTTCGGAGATCGTGTCGCTCGCGGCGGTGACGGCGCAAACCCCGAAGTTCGCCAATGTCAGCATCGCCACGCTGCCGGAGTGGCGGGATCAGGGTCACGGCGTGGCCGCCGCCGCGGTGCTGGTCTCGGCCGTCGTCCGGGCCCGGCGGCGGGCGCTCTGGAGTTGCGGGGAGACCAACGCGGCATCGCTGAGGATCGCCCGCTCCCTCGGATTCACCGAGGCCGCGCGGCGGGTCTACCTCGTGCGGGAGCGGCGGCAAGCCGGAAATTGAGCGGGCGTGACGCCTGCGCCATACTTGCCGCGAACGCCGGGAGCGGCCCGGATCGGCCGCCGGGAGGGTTTCGATGAAGGACGTGTTGCCGCAGATCGAGTCGTGGCGCGCCGCGGGCAACCGGGTCGCGATCGCGACCGGGGTCAAGGTGGAGGGATCCGCGCCGCGGCCGGTCGGCGCGACGATGGCGGTCAGCGACGCCGGCGACCTCACCGGGTCGGTGAGCGGCGGCTGCGTGGAGACGGCGGTGTTCGAGGAGGCGCAGGAAGTGCTCGCCACGGGCAAGCCCAAACTCCTGCGCTACGGGATCACCGACGAGATGGCCTGGGACGTGGGTCTCGCCTGCGGGGGCACGATCGAGGTCTTCGTCGAACCGGTGGCGGAATGACCGGGACGCTGGCCCACCACCTGGCGTTGACGCGGGCGATCGACGCGCGCACCCCGGTGGCATCCTGCACCGTCGTGCGGGGCGAGCCGCTCGGGACGAAACTGCTGGTCGAGCCGGGAACCGTGCTCGGCACGCTCCATGATCCGACCCTCGACGCGGCCGCCGCCGCGGACGCGCTCGCGCTGATCGACGCTGAGCGCTCCGAAACCCGCGTCTACGAGACCTTTTCCGGCCCGGTCGAGGTCTTCATCGAGACCTTCCCAGCGCCGCCGACGCTCCTGATCGTCGGCGCGGTGCACGTCGCGCAGGCCCTGTGCGAGTTCGGCAAGGGACTCGGGTTCGACGTCATCGTTGTCGACGCCCGCGCCAAACTGGCCACCCCGGAGCGCTTCCCTCGCGCCGACCGCATCATCCAGGCCTGGCCGGACGAGGCCATGGCCGAACTCGCGGTGCGGCCCAACTGGTACATCGCGATCCTGACCCACGATCCCAAGTTCGATGAGCCCGCCATCCTCTCATCGCTGAAAACGCCCTCGCGCTACATCGGGGCGATCGGGAGCCGCAAGACGAACATCGACCGCCGCCGCCGCCTGGCCGAGGCCGGCCTGTCCGATGAGGACCTCGCGCGGGTCCGCGGCCCGATCGGGCTCGACATCGGCGCGGCGACGCCGGAGGAGATGGCGATCTCGATCCTCGGGGAGATCATCGCCGTGCGCCACGGGCGCGGCGGCGGCGCGCTCACCACCGCCAGCGGGAACATCCGCGGAGCGGCCGCCTCATGAATCCGGCGATGATCCACCTCCGGCTGGTTTTCCGGCAGGCGATCGGCGCGCTCAGGCGCGCGCATGGCGCAACGAGGCCAGCGGCGGATGCCCCCCGCCCAAAAGTGGTTCGGCAACCCGGCCAGTGACCCCGCGGGTGGCGGCCGTTGTGCTGGCGGCGGGCACATCTTCCCGCCTCGGCCGCCCCAAGCAACTGCTGGAACTCGACGGAGCGCCGCTGGTCGGGCACGCGATCGCGGCGGCCCGGGCGGCGGGCATCGCCGCGCCGGTGGTGGTCACCGGGGCCGCCGCCGCCGGGGTGGCAACGGTCGCGCGACAGGCAGGGGCCGGGGCGGTGCACAACCCGCGCTGCGGCGTGGGGCAGAGTACGTCGCTCGCCGCGGGCATCGCCGCCGTACCGCCGGACGCGGAGGCCGCGATCGTCCTGCTTGGCGACCAGCCCGGCGTCTCGCCGGAGACGATCCGTGCCCTGGTCGCCGCCTTCGCCGCGACGCGCGCGCCGATCGTGGCGCCGGTGTACGGGAGCGTGCTCGGGAATCCGGTGCTGTTCCGGCGGGATCTCTTCCCGGACCTGCTCGCGCTCACCGGTGACGAGGGCGCGCGCTCGCTGATCCGGGCGCGGATGGCCGAGGTGCTCCGCGTGCCGGTGGGCGGCGACGCCCCGCCCCCCGACATCGACACCGAGGACGACTACCGGGCCGAACTCGAGCGCCGGCGCCCCCGCTGAAACGACGAGCGGCGGACCTGCCGGCCGCCGCTCGCCCCATCCGTCCCGGGGACCGCCCGGTTCCGGTTGCCAGGGTCAGTCGTAGGCGCCCTCGGCTTCCATCCGCGCCAGCACCCGCCCGAAGGCGGCGACCGTGCGATCGACGTCATCCTCGGTGTGGGCCACCGAGAGCAGGCCGCCGCCGTGGAACAGTTCGATGCCCTCGAGCATCATGCCGGGGTAGAGCAGCATGTTGCGGTGATGGGCCGGGCTGGCCTTGAGTTCGGCCGGCGTCGGCCCCTCGGGGTTGAGCAGGTCGCCAGCGGTGCGGTTGCGCGCCTCGAGGCCGAGCGCGACGTGGAAGAGCGAACTCTCGCCCCAGGCAAAGCCGGGAAGCCCGCGCTCCTCCAGCACCGTGTTGAATCCGGCGCGCAGCCGCGCCGCGAGGGCATCCGCCCGGCGGTTGACCGCGCCGCCCTGCAGTTTCCGCAGGGCCGCCGCACCCGCGGCGGCTGCCACCGGTTGCGCGTTGAAGGTTCCCTGGTGCCGGACTTTCTTCGTCGCATTCCACATCGGGTCGTCGTCCCGGAAGGCCAGCACCTCCATGACGTCGCCGCGGCCGGCGACGGCGCCGCCCGGCATGCCGCCGGCGATCACCTTGGCGTAGGTGGCGAGATCGGCGGCGACGCCGTAGCGCTCCTGGGCGCCGCCGGGGGCGAAGCGGAACCCGGTGATCACTTCATCGAAGATCAGGACCACGCCGTGCGCCGTCGCGAGGTCGCGGACCCCGGCGAGAAAGCCCGCGACGAGCGGGATCATGGCCCATGAAGCGCCGCTCGGCTCCATGATGATGCCGGCGACGTCGCCCTGCCGGAGCCGCGCCTCCAGCAGGCCGAGGTCGTTGGCCCGGAGCACCGTGACGGTCTCCATCACCTCCCCCGGGATGCCGGGGTAGACCACGTTGTCGAATGGCGGTTTCTCGCCTTTCAGGGCGTAATCGTTCCAGCCGTGGAAGTGTCCCTCGAACTTCAGGATGGTCCGCTTGCCGGTGAACGAGCGGGCGATCCGCATCGCGAGCAGGGTGGATTCGGTGCCGCTGCCCGTCATCTTGACGAGATCGGCCGAGGGCACCAGGTGCTTCACCAGTTCGGCCCAGATCACCTCGCCCTCGTGCCCGGCCCCAAGATGCGTGCCGGTGTCGAGGGCCCGGTGCATCGCGGAGGTCACGTCCGGGTCATTGTGGCCGAGGATCAGCGAGCCGTGGCCCATCACATAGTCGGTCAACTGATTTCCGTCGACGTCCCACTTGTACGCGCCGTCGCCGCGCACGATGTAGGGCGGGAACGGCTTGACGTACCGGCCGTCGTGATTGATGCCCCCGGCGATCGCCTGTCGCGCGCGCTGGTGCATCGCCAGCGAACCGCCGAACCGTTCCTGGAACTCCTGCTGGATGGTGACCGCCGGAGCCTGTGCCATTGCGCCGCCCTTTCCCTGCGTTATGCCGGCCCGGCCCGCGTTGCCCGGGACGGCGCCGAACGGGTCTCCCGGAGGAGAATGCTACCGCGTTTTCAGCCGCTCCACGGGCAGGAGGGCTGGCAGGTTCCACTGCCGTAGGCGATGCCGCCCGGCACACAGCAGGTCAGGCCGAATCCGCACTGCCAGCTGAGGCCGCCGGTGCAGGCGCAACCGGAACTCATGCATGCCGCCCGGCCGCAGACCCCGCTGGCGGAACACTGCCCGCCGCAACAACCGAGGCACGCCGATCCGCCGAAGCACCCCGCCGGGCAGAACCCGCCGTCGAGCGTGCAGAGGCCCTGCGCGGCTGCTTCATGCCGCCCCGCGGCGCGGGCCGCGGCGATTGCCGCGGCCCAGCGGAGCAGGGTCCGGCGCGTCGGTTTCGGGGCCAGCGCCCGGGCGAGGGCGTCGAATCGCCTGCCGTCCACCGTCGCCGCCTAGCAGCCGTACTGGCAGGTACCCTGCGCTCCCGGCATCCCGGGGTAGGAGGAGCAGCAGACCAGGCCGGCATCACACGGCATGTACGTGCCGCTGGCGCAGGAGCAGCCGAGCCCGGTGCAACTGGCGAAGCCGCAGGAGCCGTTCGAGCCGCAGTAGCCGCTGCAGCAGTGCGGGCAGGAGTCGCCCCAGTTGCAGGAATCGCCGCAATAGTCGCCGGGGTCGGCGCAGGAACCGCCGCAGTCGGCCTGGTTGGAGCAGACGCCGGGGCCTCCCATCAGCCCGGAGGTGCCGCAGCAGACCAACCCGCCGCCGCAGGGATTCGCGGTGCCGGTGGAGCAGGCGCAGCCGATGTAGTTGCAGTGCCGGGCCTCGGCGGGCGCGGGCGCGGCGGCGGCGCGGGCGGCGGCCAGGGCCGCGGCGGTTGCCGCAAGGCGGCGCAGCAGGCCGCGCCTGCTGCTTTCGCCAGCGAGGTTCCGGGTCGCGAGATCGAAACGCTTCGGGTCCATGAGGTGTCCTCCCTGATTCGTGACCGACGCTGCTGGCCAGGCCGCTTCGGGCGGGCGCACCGTGCGCCCACTCGCCCGAGGCCGCGCCGGGACCACCGCCTACGGCATCGACGATCCGACCGGCGACATGCCGGCGCCGCTCTCTCCGCAATCGTACTGGCAGGTTCCCTGCGCCCCCGGCATGCCCGGGTAGGACGAGCAGCAGGAAAGGCCGACATCGCACGGCATGTAGGTGCCGCTGGCGCAGGCGCAGCCAAGCCCGGTGCAGCGGTAGTCGCCACAGTACCCCATCGAGTTGCAGTAGCCGCTGCAGCACGTGTCGCAGGGGCCGTCCACGCCGCAGGTGTCGCCGCAACCGCTGCCTTCGGAGCGGCATGGCCCGCCGCAGTCGGTGGGGAAGACGCACACGCCGGGCGCGCCCGGGATGCCGCTCATCAGGGGGCAGCAGACCAGGCCGTTGTTGCACGGCGCAAGCGTGCCGGTGGCGCAGGCGCAGCCCTCGTCGCTGCAGCTGAAGGTCTGGGCGTCTGCCTGACGGCCAGCGGGAAGCGCGGCCGTGCCGCCCGCCAGTGCGGCAAGCGCGGCGAGCGCACGCCGCCGGGTCATCCCGCCGCCGAGCCGCCGGGCCAGTGCATCGAAGCGCCGTGGGTCCATGTGAGCCTCCCTGTTCTCGACGTCGTGCCGCCCGGCGGACGAACCGCGAGCGTGCCTGCGCGTCAGGCTATCGCCTGCGTGCGGGTTCCGCAACGGCCCCGCGCGTCTTGACGGGAAGCGGGGCCGCCGATTCGGGTACGCTCCCTCGACATGTCGCCGCCCGCTCCGCACCGGAGGTCCAGCATGCGTCTCGATGCTTTCCCTCGCGCCCGCCTTTGCGTGCTGCCGACCCCGCTGGTTCGTGCCGCTCGCCTCGAGGCGGCGCTCGGCGCGGGCTGCCCCCGCCTCTGGATCAAGCGCGACGACCTGACCGGGCTCGCGCTCGGCGGCAACAAGGCGCGGAAACTCGAGTACCTGGTGGCCGGGGCGGCCGATGCCGGCGCGACCGTGCTGATCACGGAAGGGGCGGTGCAATCGAACCACGCCCGGATGACCGTGGCCGCCGCCAACGCCGCCGGGTTGCACGCCGCGCTCGTGCTCGACGCGGCGAACGGCGACGCCGTGGCGGGCAACCTGCTGCTGGACCACCTGCTCGGGGCGGAGGTTCACATCGTTCCCCTGCCCGGCGAGCGCGCCGCGGAAATGGATCGCGTCGCCGGGGCGCTGCGGCAGCGCGGCGAGCGGCCGTTCGTGATCCCGACCGGCGGCAGCGTTCCGCTGGGGGCGCTCGGCTATGTCGCGGCCGTGCGGGAACTGCTGGAGCAACTCGACGCCGTGGACGAGCGCCCGTCCGCGCTCTACCACGCAACCGGATCGCTCGGCACGCAGGCCGGGCTGGTGGCGGGGGCCCGGGCGTTCGCCGCGCCCTTCGCGATCCGCGGCATCGCGGTGAGCCACCCCGCCGAGGAGAAGCCCGCCCGCGGCGCCGCGCTGGCCACCGATACGGCCGCGCTGCTCGGGGTGGAGACCATCTTTGAGGCGGGGGACGTGCTGGTCGACGGCAGGTTCGTGGGCGAGGCCTACGGGAAGCTCACGCCGGGCTGCGTCGAGGCGATCCGGCTGCTCGCGTCGACCGAGGGCATCCTGCTCGACCCGGTCTATTCGGGGAAGGCGATGGCGGGACTGCTCGCGCACGTCCGCGAAGGACGGTTCCGGCCGGATGACAGCGTGGTCTTCCTCCACACCGGCGGTGCGCCCGCGCTCTTCGCCTTCGGCGAGCGGCTGCTGGCCTGAGGCTGGCGGTCACCCGGTCCCGGCGGCCGGAAACCCCGGTTCGCGCAGGCTCCGGACCGGAGAGGCGACGAGCCACAGGAAAGCCAGCAGCATCCCGAACTCGGCGATGACCAGCGTCCCGGCCAGCCCAAGCGCGGTGCCGCCCAGCGCGCCGCCGAGCAGCGATCCCACCGGCCGCAGCCCGACCGAGAGAAAGCGCATCGTGCCGTTGACCCTGCCCGCCGACTGGTCGGGCACGATGGCCTGCCGCAGGCTGACCGCGTTCACCTCGTGGGCGACGATGGCCGCCCATTGCAGGAACTCGGACGCGACGACCAGCGGCAGGGCCCAGGCGGGGGCCAGCATGGCGAGCGGGACGAGCATCCCGGTCGCGCCGAACAGGAACATCGTGAGCACGATGGCGGGGCCTTGCCCGATCCGGCGACGCAGCGGGTCGGCGGCGACTGCCCCGAGCAGCGCTCCCAGTCCGCCGGTCGAGAGCACGAAACCGACCTGCGCGGGTCCGAGCCCAAGATCGCGCGTCATGTACAGGACGTAGATGGCGAGGAACGCGTACCCCGCCACCTGCACGGTCGCGGCCGAGGCCGCCAGCGCGCGCAGGATCGCGCTCCCCAGCACGATGCGGAACCCCTCGGAGACGTCGGCGCGCAGGCTCCGCTCCGGGGAGGCGGGCGCGGGCGGCGGCTCCGGCTTGCGGATGCGCGAGATCAGCGCCGCGGAGGCAAGGAAGGTCGCGGCGTCGAACAGCACCGCGGCGGGCGCGCCGGCAACGCCCACCAGCACCCCGCCCAGACCCGGCCCGACGATCTGCGCGGCCTAGGAGTTGGAGGTGATCCTGCTGTTGGCGGGCACGAGCGAGGCCCGTCCGACCAGCGTCGGCAGGTAGCTGAGGTTCGCGACGTCATAGAACACGGCGAGCGTGCCGGTCAGGAGGGCGACCACGACGAGGACCGCCATCGACTCCCGTCCAAGCGCGAACGAGAGCGGCACCGCGCAGAAGATGGCCGCCCGGCCGAGGTCGGCGGCGATCAGCACGGGGCGCCGCCGCAACCGGTCCACCCAGACGCCCGCCACCAGTCCAACCAGCAGGTAGGGCAGCCAACCGACCGCGGCCAGCAATCCGACGGCGAATGGCGAGGCGTCGAGCAGCACCGCCGCGATCAGCGGCAGGGCGATTGGGGAGACGTGGGCCCCGAGGTAGGAGACACCGCTCGCGGCCCACAGCAGCAGGAAATCCCGGTTGCTCCGCAGCGGCGCGGGAGCATCCGCCGCGTCCCACCCCGGGCTGGCCGCGCCGTCCGGCGACCACGCCTCCGGGAGTGCGGAAGCGGCCGCGGAATCGTCGCCGGGTTGCGCTTGCACCAGCATCCCCTCCCCGGGGCGACGGCAGACCGGATCGCCCGCAGGCGCGGCGCTCCGGCCCGGACCACGGAAATCAGCGGGGCGCAAGCATAGCCGACCTCCCGCCAGGCCACGGGGACGAAAACCTGCGCATCTGTTCTATACGTTCGATCCGGCGGTAGACTTGGATCATGGAAGACGCACCCGGCTCCGGCCAGCACATCGCTCACCTGTTCGCCGACCTCGCGGTCGACGGCGCTAACCCCGGCGGCGACGGGACCCTCACCTACGCCGTGCCGGCCGCGCTCGCGGGCCAGGTCCGGCGCGGCACGGCGGTCTGGGTTCCGCTGCGCCGCCGCTGGGCGCTGGGGATCGTGCTCGGGGTGCATGACGAGCCGCCCTCCTTCGAAACCCGCCCGCTGCAGGCCATGGTCGATCCCCCGGTGACGCTGGACGAGGCCAGGCTCCAGATCGCGGAGTGGCTGGCCCGGGAGACGGCGTCCTCCCGGTTTGCCGCGCTGGGTCCCTTCCTGCCGCCCGGCATCGCGGCGTCGGCAGTGGAGCATCTGCGGCTCGCCAGTCCCGCGCCGGGCCATCCGCCCCTGACGGCCGCCCAGCAGCGGCTGGCGGCGTTTCTTGGGGAGCGGGGGGAGGTCTCGATCGAAACCGCGCGGCGGGAACTGGACTCGAGCCTCGCCAGCGTGATTCCCCGCCTGGAAGAACTCGGGGTGCTCGAGCGGACGGTGCGCAGCCCCCGGCCGCGCCCGGCCGTGCGCGGCGAGCGCTTCGTCCGCCTGCTCGACGAGCGCGCGCTGCCGGCCGGGAGCCGCTCGGCGAAACAGCGCGCGGTGGCCGACTACCTCGTGCAACGGCGGCGATTCTCCCCGGATGGCGCCGATCACCTCGTTCCGGCTTCGGAACTCATCCAGCGAACCGGCGCGGACCGGGCGGCGATCGCGGCCCTGGCCGCGAAGGGCGTGATCGAGGAAATCGTGATCCCCGGCGCCGTGGCCGCCGACTCCGGGGCGGAAACCGCCGTGCCCGTCCTCAGCCCGGCCCAGGCCGACGCGTGGCGGGCCATCGAGGCCGCCCTCGCCGAGCGGGACAGCACGCCCTTCCTGCTGCACGGCGTGACCGGCAGCGGCAAGACCGAGGTCTACCTGCGGGCGGTCGCATGGTGCCTGCGGCATGGCCGCGGGGCGATCGTGCTCGCCCCGGAGATCACCCTCGCCTCGCAGGTGGTGCGCCGGTTCGCGGCGCGGTTTCCGGGGCAGGTCGCGGTGCTGCACTCCGCGCTGTCCGACGGCGAGCGCTCGCAGACCTGGCAGGCCATCCGCGACGGGACTTGCCGCGTGGTGGTCGGCCCCCGGTCGGCGCTCTTCGCTCCGATGGAGGGCATCGGCCTGATCGTGATCGACGAGGAACACGAATCCGCCTACAAGCAGGACGCCGAGCCGCGCTATCACGCCCGCGCCCTGGCCGAGCGGATCGGCGGAGCGGCGGGGGCCGTCGTGGTGCTCGGCAGCGCGACGCCCTCCGTGGAGACCGCCTGGCGGGCCGAGAACGGGCAGGTGCGCCTGCTGGTGCTGCCGGAACGGGTCGGACCGGGCGCACCCGGACCCGACTGTCAGCGCCGCCCCGGCGCGCTCGAATTGCCGCCGGTCGAAATCGTCGACATGCGGCTCGAACTCCACCGCGGCAACGCCTCGCTGTTCTCCCAGCCCTTGCAGGAAACGATCGCCGACACGCTGGCCCGCGACGAGCAGACCATCCTGCTGCTGAACCGCCGGGGACTGGCGACGGTCGTGCTCTGCCGGGCCTGCGGACACTCCCTTGTCTGTCCCTGGTGCGACATCCCGCTGGTCTACCACGGAGACCGCGGCCAGTTGCTCTGCCACCGCTGCGACTACCGCTCCATCCCGCCCGGGCGCTGCCCCGACTGCAGCGGCGCACTCGACTTCTTCGGGGCCGGAACGCAGCGCGTCGAGCAGGAGGTCCGGCGGCTCTTTCCTGCCGCGCGGACGCTGCGCTGGGACCAGGACACCGTGCGGCGGAAGGGCAGCCATGACGCCCTGCTGCGCCAGGTCGAGCGGCACGAGGCAGATATCGTCATCGGCACCCAGATGGTGGCCAAGGGACTCGATCTGCCGCTGGTCACCGCCATTGGCGTGGTCAGCGCCGACACCATGCTGCACCTGCCCGATTTTCGCGCCGGGGAGCGCACTTTCCAGTTGCTGACCCAGGTGGCGGGGCGGGCAGGCCGGCGGGGCGGCGGTTCGCGGGTCGTCGTCCAGAGCTACACGCCCGACCACTACGCGATTCGCGCCGCGGCCCGCCACGACTACGATGCCTTCTACGCCGAGGAAATCGACTTCCGTCGCGCGCACCGCTACCCGCCGTTCGGCCGCATGGTCCGCTACGTCGTGCGGGACGCCGACGAGAACCGGGCGGCGGCGAGCGCCGAGGAGATGGCCCGGCGGGTTGCCCGCCACGCCCGCGACGCCGGATGCGAGATCGAGATTCTCGGCCCCACGCCAGCGTTTGCCGCCCGGGTCCGGGGTCTGTACCAGTGGCAGTTCATCGTCCGCAGCGACGATCTCGAACCGCTGCTGGACGGGCTTCCCGCGCCGCCGGGGTGGGTCGTCGATGTCGATCCGCAGAGCCTGCTGTGACGCGACCGCTCCCGAGCGGCTAGGCTTGCACCGGCAGAAGCGCCGCGCCATCGCGCATGGACAGCGTTCCCGCCGGTTGCGTTGATTCGTTGAGGAAGGAAGAACACGATGCGAGCACGCTGGATGTCCGCCGCACGGTGTCCTGGTCCCAGCGCAGCGTCCGCGCGGCAGGAAAGAGCCGCCGGACCTCCTGCTCGACGCGCTGCGTTCCGGCCCCGAAGAAGTCG
>JBJTKE010000012.1:0-5542 GCA_046096285.1 Chloroflexota bacterium | reverse complement strand
CAACTGTCCGGGCATGGTGATTCAGGGCCGGACCGAAAACCGGAACCACCCGGGCATGAAACCGTTCCACCGCGGAGACCCCAGCAGAGCGGGCCGGGGCCGTCAGCAACGGTTGCGCTCCAGAGTCCGCGCTCCAGTTTTGGGCATTCCTGCACCTGGATATGATCTTCTCTTACCGATATGTTAGAATTAGTAACATGTTTGCCGATCCCCCGGCAAACATGGTGCGAGCCGACAGGCGGTCAGGCGAAAGGCGACCGCCCGGGGCCCCCGATTCCACTCCATGTTCCACGTCCATCGGCCCGTCCCGTGGGGCGGGATGCCGGCGTCCATGCGCCAGGGTTGCCAGCCGACCCGGCGTCCAACCGCCGCTCTTATATGCACGGAGTCTTGTATGCAGTTCACCACGAACCCTCGCTCCGCGCACCTCGCGACTGCCCGCGTGGCTCGCTCAGGAGGCATCATGCCCGAGCCCGGCGCAGGAACCCGGCTTCACGGCTCTGGTTGGCCAGGGCCCGCCGCGAGCCTCACGGCGAAGACATGGCATGCGGACCGAGTCCACATGCCATGTCTTCGCCGTGCATGGACATACCCCCCCCCCCGCATCCTGGCGCGGGTGACCCACCTCCCAGCGGCCCTCCTGCCGTGGCCGCGGCGGGCGGAACCGGCGAAACGCGCGCCTCGCGAGTGCCTCCGTGGCCCGATCCGCCGCTGGCCGGACCGGGATTGACTGGCGCTCCGCCCACCGCACCCCGCCCTTTCAGCATTTCTTCATATTCGTTGAGCATCATGGTGGCTGTCGGCGTCATGGCCGCGGTCCGCACGCCGGTTGCGGATCCGGCCGGCGCCCGCCGAGGCCGCTGGTCCGGAGCGCACGCATGACCGAGCCAACCGCCAAGCAGCCCATCGCGCCCCCGGCGGCGGCGCACCGGCCCGCGCCCCCCGTCCAACCGGCGGACGCCGCGGTGCGCGGCCTGCTGGCTGCCGCCTCCGCGCTCTGCGGCGGCGACGCCTGGCTGGTGCGGCGCGGCCCAGAGGGCGGTCTCACGCTGGTGGCCCGCTCCCGCGATGACGGCTCCGCCGCACCCCCGCCAGCGGTCGCCGAGGCACTTGCCGGAGCCTGCGGCCCCGGGGCGTTCCAGGTCTCCGGTCACGCCGATGGCGGCGTCGCGCTCGCCGGCGCCGCGACGGCCGATCCCCGCGGCGGGCTGATCGCCGTCGCTGGCGAGACCACACCGGGCCAGGTTCCTGCGCCCCCGGTGCTGCGCGCGCTGGAAGGCCTTGCCGACGCCGCCGCGGCCCTCGCCGCAACCGGCGAGACAGGGCCGGGCCTGCCCGACGGCGGCCACGTGCTGCAGGCCGTCATCGACGCCGTGCCCGACCACATCTGGATCAAGGACCCCGCCGGCCGGTACCTGGCGGTGAACCGGGCCGCCGCCGCCATGCTGGGCCTCGACAGCCCGGCGCAGGCCATAGGCCGGACCGCCCGCGAACTCCGGCCCTCCCCGGGCAGCGAGGTCATCGAGGAGGAGGATGCCGCGGTGCTGGCCTACGGCGAGCCGATCCGCGGCATCCTGCGCCAGGGCATCATCACCGGCGACCAGCGCTGGTGGTTCTCCAACAAGATGCCGCTGCTGGACGCATCGGGCCGCGTCGCCGCGCTGGTCGGCATCTCCCGCGACGTCACCGAACTCGAAACCGCCCGCGCCGACCTCGCCCGCGAGCGCGACCGTCTCCAGCAGATCCTCGACGCCATCCCGGACGCCGTCTTCGTCAAGGACCGCGAGGGCCGCATCGTGCTCTTCAATCCGCCCGCCGCCGAGCGGCTCGCCCCGGCCCTCGGCGAACGGGTGCTCGGCGCCCACATCTCCGACTACTACTCCGGGGAGCGGCTCCGGCGCGCCCGCGAGGAGGACCGCCGGGTGATGGAGACCGGGCGCCCGCTGCTCAACCAGGTCCACCACGCCGCCGACGGTGACCGCGAGCGCTGGACGCTCGTCAGCAAGGCCCCGCTGCTCGGTCCGGGCAAGGTGGTGGAGGGCATCGTCGGCGTCTCGCGGGACATCACCCCGCTGCAACGGGCCGAGCGCCTGCTCGCCGCCGAACGCGACCAGTTGCAGGCCATCCTCGACGCCCTGCCGGTCAGCGTCTACCTCAAGGACGCCGCGCACCGCTACATCCGCATCAACCGCACGGCCGCGGAGCGGCTCGGCCTCGCCGATCCGGCAGACGCCATCGGCAAGACCTCCGCCGATCTGTGGGACGCGGCAACCGCCGACCGCATTCGCGACGAGGAGCGCGATCTGCTCGCCAGCGGCGAAGACGAAGTCGAGGGGATCGACTTCCAGCCGCGGCCGGACGGGCGCGAGACCGTCGTGCTCTACGCCAAGCGCCTGGTTCGCGACGCCGAAGGGAATCCCGCCGGGTTCATCGGCACCGACCGCGACATCACCACCATCTTCGCCCTCCAGCGCGACCTCGCCGTCACCCGCGCCGCCCGCGACGAGGCCAGCCGCAAGGCCGACCGCCTCACCGCCGCCAAGGGCGGCATGCTCGCCATGCTCACCCACGAGTTCCGCACCCCGCTCACCGCGATCCACGGCTACGCCGACATGATCCGCGACTACGACCTCGACCGCGAGGCGATCAGGGACTACGCCGGCGAAATCTCGCGGGCCTCCAGCAGGCTGGCCGACCTCACCGAGGACATGCTCGAACTCGACCGGCTCCAGTCCGGCGGCGACACGCTCGACCTCGCGCCGGTCCCGCTCCTCCCGATCATCACCGAGGTCACCGACCTGCTCGCCGGCGCATCGCTGAACCACCAGGTGCGCGTCGCCCTGCCGCCCGACCTGCCGCCCGCGCTCGGCAACCCCGCCGCCCTGCGCCGCATCCTCACCAACCTCATCGGCAACGCCATCAAGTACTCCCCGGACGGCGGCCAGGTGGTGATCGAGGCCGTCGATCCCGGCGACGGCTTCCTCGATCTCTCCGTCCACGACCACGGCCTCGGCATCCCGGAGGAGGACCTGCGCCGCATCTTCGAGCCCTACGTGCGCCTCGCCGAGGGCAAGCGCCGCGGCATCAACGGCACCGGCCTCGGCTTGCCGATCGTGCGCGAACTGGTCCGCGCCCAGCGCGGCGAGGTCTGGGCCGAGAACGCCCCGGACGGCGGCAGCATCTTCCGCCTGCTGCTGCCGGCCGCCGGCCCCGGGAGGTGTCCGGCGGGCAGGGTGCGCGCGGCCCCCGGTCCGCGCGACGATCCGCCGAACGGACCCGATGCCCGCCTCTGATGCCTGGACAGGCTCGGGCCTGGCTGTCACCGATCCCGGGCATCCGTCGCCCGCGATGCCCGGAGCCGCCGCATGTCGCCCCTGGCGCATCGAACGCCCCTCCGCCTCTCGCAGGGAGCGGCGTTGGGGTGAGGGCAGATGAACGCGCGGGACGGCAAACCTGAGATGGTCAGGGTATGAAGCCCCTGCCCCGGAGACCCGCATGACCGACTGGCTCCGCGCCGCCGCCGCGGCCGCCCTCTACGTGATCCTGGTGCTGCTCGCCATCTTCCTGGCCCCCGGCCTGCCGCTGATCTTCCTCGCCGTGCTGGTGGGCGGGCCCATCGTCCTCGGCGCGTGGACACGGACCTGGACCTGGGTCGTCGTCTGCCCGCTGGCCGTGGCGTTGGTGGTCTGGGCCGCCCGGGGGGCGGGTCCGGCGCCGGTTTCGGTCAGCCCGCAGCCGCTCGTCGATGGGCTCGCCGCCGGCGCGCTGGCGTTCCTGCCGTCGGCCGTTGGCGCGTGGATCGGGGCCAGTCGCGGGGCATCCTGACCACCCAGCGCCGCCCGGACCGGCGCGGCGCTCTTGACAGGGGCGGGGCTGGCTGCTAGGTTCCCGCCAACAACCGAAGAGACGCACTGATGAGGACACGCCCCCGGCCCGGACGGGCCAGAGAACCGCGGATGCTGCAAAGCGGGACCGCGAGCGCCGGATCGGCAAGCCCTCGGAGCGCCGCCCCGAACAGGGGAGGGAGTCCATCCCTCGGGACCCAGTAGGCAGCGGCGGTTCGCCCCCGATACCGGGCGCGCGCGCGAGACCACGGTCCGCGCGCCAGAGGCATCGCCCGCGAGGGCGCTGCGAACTGGGGTGGCACCACGGGCAGACACCGCTCGTCCCCTTACGGGACGGCGGTTTTTTGTTGCCCGCCCGCCCGTGCCGGTGTCGCGACGGAAGGCCGGAGGAGGCCCCCCGTGACCGCGACGACGAACCGCCAATCGATCCCCGCGCAGGTCGTCCCGCTCCCCGGGCGGTCCAAGCGCTAGGCGCCCGGTCCGTCACGGATCGCGGCGCCGCTGCCGACCCCCCTTCTCCCCTCGACCGAATCCAGCCTTGACCGCCGCTCCCGGCGCCCCGGGGGCGTGGAGGAGCACACCCATGATCGTCCAGACCGCCCCCATTTCCGGCGCCATGACCGCGCTCATCACCCCGTTCCGCGACGGCGCCGTCGATCTCCCGGCGCTCCGCCGCCTCGTCGAGTTCCAGATCGAGCACGGCATCTCCGCCCTCATCCCCTGCGGCACCACCGGCGAAACCCCGGCCCTCACCGAGCGCGAGGCCGATCTCGTGATCGCCACCGTCGCCGAAACCGCGGCCGGCCGCGTGCCCGTCATCGCCGGGTCCGGCAGCAACGGCACCGCCGTCGCCATCGAGCGCACCCGCCGCGCCCGCGAACTCGGCGCGGACGCCGCCCTTGTCGTCACTCCCTACTACAACAAGCCGACCCAGGACGGCCTCGCCGCCCACTTCACCGCCATCGCCGACGCCGTCGATCTCCCCATCGTCCTCTACAACGTGCCGGGCCGCACCGGCGTCAACATGGCCCCGGAGACCATCCTCCGCCTCGCCCTGCACCCCCGGATCATCGCGGTCAAGGAGGCCAGCGGCAGCATCGACCAGTCCAGCCAGATCACCGCCGACGCCCCGGCCACCTTCGCCGTGCTCTCCGGCGACGACTCCCTCACCCTGCCGATCATGAGCGTCGGCGGCACGGGCGTCGTCTCCGTCGTCTCCAACATCCTGCCGGGGCCGGTTGCCGCGCTCGTCGCCGCCGCGGCCGCCGGCGACTTTGCCGCGGCCCGCCGCATCCACCTCGACCTCTTCGACCTCTGCCGGGCCATGTTCTGCGAGACCAACCCGGTGCCGGTGAAGGCCGCCGCCGCCATGCTCGGCCTCTGCCGCGACGAGGTGCGCCTGCCGCTCGCCCCGCTCTCCGAGGCCAGTCGCCGCCGCGTCGAACTCGCCCTCGACGCCTGCTCCTTCGTCTCCGCCCGCACCCTCGCCGCCTAGCCCGCGGGCGGGCCGGGAGGCGGGACCCGGCACACGACCCGCCAGCCCGGAGGAACGCACCGATGGTCACGCGCATCGCCAGTGCCGGAGTCGCCGGACGCATGGGCCGGGAGGTGGCCGCCGCCGCCGCCGCCGACCCCACGTTCGCCGTCGCCGGCGGCACCGTGCGCCCGGACAGCGCCCTTGCCGGGGCATCGTGGCT
>JBJTKE010000011.1:0-1471 GCA_046096285.1 Chloroflexota bacterium | reverse complement strand
GGTTGGAACGGGCGATGTCGCCACAAGGCAATCGCGTCGAGCCCTGCCAAGACCGCCGAGGCGGATCCAGGACGACCCGGACGGCGACGGATGGCGGCCTCGCCCGTATCGGTCCTCGACGATCGAAGGGTGCCCCCTCCCGCGGCCAGCACCCAATACCCGTGCCTGACTCGCGCCTCTACCCCCGGCGGCTCCAGAGGATCGCCACCCCCGCCAGAGACAGCAGCGCCGACGCCAGTTCCCGGTCCGCCTCCGGGATCCCCGCGAACAGCCCCACCGTCTGCCTGCCCATCCGGATCGGACGTGTGACCACCCGCGGCCCCATGTTTGTGTAGACAAACGATACACGAATTGCTATCCTTGCCGGTAAGCCCGGAAATCGGTTGAAAGGATTTGGCCATGCCTCGCACCCCGGAACACTCCTCGCTGCGCGACCACGCGATCAACATCAGGGCCAGCCGTCGCCAGCGCGACCTGATCGACCAGGCCGCCGAGGCGGTTGGCAAGAGCCGCTCCGACTTCATGCTGGAGAGCGCCTGCCGCGACGCCGAGCAGCTGCTGCTCGACCGCACGTTCTTTCGGCTCGACCAGGATGCCTACTCGCGCCTCCAGTCACTGCTCGATAACCCGCCTCCGCCGTCGCAGGCCTTGCGCGAGCTGCTGATGCGCAAGGCGCCGTGGGAGTGACCCGGACTCCGCTCGCGGCTCCGGTCCCGCTGACGGCTGCCCACGACGTCGACCCGTTCGACTGCGGCGAACCGGCGCTCGACACGTGGCTCAAGCGCAGGGCGCTTCGGAACGAGGCAGCCGGGGCGTCACGGACCTACCTGGTCTGCGCCGGCGAAAGCGTGGTGGGGTACTACTCCCTGGCAGCCGGGGCAATCGTCCGCAATGCCGCGCCCAGGCCAGTGCAGCGAAACATGCCGGATCCCATTCCGGTCATGGTGCTGGGCAGGCTCGCGGTCGATCGGGATCGCCAGGGGCAGGGCATCGGCCAGGCATTGCTCAGGGACGCCATCGTGCGCGTCCTGAACGCGGCGGAAATCGCCGGCATCAGGGCGATCCTCGTGCACGCCATCTCGGAAGACGCACGGCGCTTCTATCTCGCCCGCGGTTTCGTGGAGTTCCCGGTCGAACCGATGACGCTGTGCCTGCCGCTCGGAGCCGCCCGCCGCGGCCTCCAGGTTGAATGACGCAGCCCAGACCTCCTCAGGATCCGGGCGCCACGTGGACGCGGATTCCGGCCTCCTCGAGACGGGCAAGCCACTCCGAAGACAGGCGATCATCCGTCACGACATCCTGCACTGCCGCGAGCTCGACCACGCGCACGTAGGAATCCCGGCCGAACTTGCCAGAGTCGGCGACGAGCACCACCCGCCGGGCGATCCCGATCATCGACGCCTTGATCTCGGCGTCGAACTCGCTCGGCCCCCGCAAGTCGAGGGTCTCGGAAATGCCGGTCACCGAAAAG
>JBJTKE010000010.1:0-2594 GCA_046096285.1 Chloroflexota bacterium | reverse complement strand
GGTCTCACGGTGTGGATTGCGGACAACGGGAACCAGCGAATCTCGGTCTGGACGCGGCCCGACGGGGCATCCATCTCCTGGACGAACCTGACGACGTTCGGAAGTTTCGGAACGGGCAACGACCAGTTCGAGGAACCGTCGAGCGTGGCCGTGGCCGCCAACGGCCGGACGCTCTTCGTCGCCGACTACGGCAACAACCGGATCTCGGTCTGGCGCTTCCGGTGACCGCGGGCGGGCGGCGGGCCGATTGCCGGCCGCCAGTTTCCGCTACGCCCTGGCGCCGGCGATGGCGGCCATCGCCTCGCGCCGGTTGCCGACCCCGAGCTTCCGGTAGATGCTGGTGACGTGGCGCTTCACCGTGTGCGGGGAGATGTAGCAGCGGTCCGCGATCTCGGAGTATGACAGGCCGCCTTGCAGCAACCCGACGATCTCGCGCTCGCGGCGGGAGAGGAGGGGCAGGGCGAGGGCGGACGCGCCAGACTCCGGACCGCCCGCGAGGTCACGGAACAGCCGCGCGGATTCATCGGGCCAGATGGCGGACAGTTGCCGCTTCCAGACTCCGGGGAGCGCGGCGAGCGACGCGTCGGGCGCCGGTTGGCCGAGCCTCATCCGGCCGATGGCCTCGATTGCGCCAGCCTGGGCGATCGGCAACGCGAAGCCGAGACGCGTAGCCCGCTCCTGCAGCGGCGCGAGGGCGTCGAGCCCGCGCCGGGTCTCCTCCTCGTCTCCACCCGCGATCAGCGCGGCAGCCCGCACGAGCACCGGATGGACCGTGGCCTGCAGGGGCGTCCAACCGACCGTGGCGTTGGCTCCGCGAGCCCAGTTCGCCGCCGCGGGGTGATCGCCGAGCAGGAGGGCGATCCAGGCGGCGTGGGAGGCGACGATCTCGAGGTGCTCGACCGCGCCATCGGCGAGGAGGCGGTCGCGGCTCCAGTCGAGGCTGTGCCGGGCTTCCCCGGGGTCGCCGAGGAGCGTCGCGGCGATGGCCCGGAGGAAGAGCGACTCGCGGAGGCAGACGAGGTTGACGTGGGAGTGGTCGGCGGCGACCTCGTCGGTGATGGCGATGGTTTCATCGGGCGCGCCCCGGAGCAGGGCGCATCCGGCGAGGTGGTAGCGCGCCCAGCCGAGGCTGAGCCGCAGATTGCCGCTGGCGGAGAGGGCGCGCAGGGCGGACGCGTGGACTTCGGCCACCGCCCCGTCGCCGTGCTGGAGGTCCACGGCGACCAGCGCCAGCAATCCGCGCACGGAACCGGAGTCTGGCCGGTCTCCGCAGGTCGTCCACTGCCGCGTCAGCAACGCTTCCGCGGCTTCGAGGTCGCCGGAGCAGGCCAGGGCATGTCCGAGGTGCGCCTCGGCAAAGCCGCGGGCGTAGCGCCAGCCTGCAGGCAGGCGGGAGAGCGCGCTCTTGCACAAGGCGATCGAGGCGGCGGGATCGGCCTGGGCGGGCGATGCGCCGCTGAGGCGCAGGACGTCGAGTTCGCCAGCGAGGGCCGCAGCGTGGGGCTCGCCGGGGCCCGCGTGCCGCAGCAGCGGTTCGACCCGGCCGAGGATGTCCCGCAGCAGGAGGTGGCGTCCGCGGAGATGGGCGATCCAGGCGCGGGCCAGCAGCAGGCGCGGACGAGTCTCGACGAGGTCTTCCGGCAGGGCGGCGAGCCAGGCGGCCAGTTCGGGCCAGTCCTCGCGGTCGAGGGTCGCGGAAATCTGGCCCTCGACGACGGCGACGGCGTCGTGGGCGTCTCCCGCGGCGAGGCGATGGGCGATCCCGGGACCGGGCAGGCCCGCCGCGGAGAGCGCGCCTGCGATGGCCCGGTGGATGCCGGCGAGGGTCGCGGCCGGAACGGATTCGGCGAGTTGCCGGCGCAGCGCGGACCGGTAGACGGCGTGAAACTCCCACCAGCCGGAGCCGTCTGCTGCGGAGGGCCGGCAAAGATCGGCGGCGCGGGCGAAGGCGAGCGCATCGTCGATGGCGGCGTCCTCCCCCGGCAGGGCGGCGGCGAGGATGTCGCCCCGGAAACGGTCGAGGAGTGCGGCGCAGCGGAGGGCATGGCGCTGCGCCGGCGGCAGGTCGCGCAGGGTTTCCTCGAGCAGCGAGGAGATAAGGAGGGTCTCCGCCTCCCCGGACAACGGGTTCATGCCGGCCAAGGATTCGTCCTGCGGGCCAGCATGAGCGGCAAGCCGGACG
Organism: Chloroflexota bacterium; assembly: GCA_046096285.1. Taxonomy (GTDB): domain Bacteria; phylum Chloroflexota; class Chloroflexia; order Thermomicrobiales; family UBA6265; genus CADCWF01. The sequence goes on along the minus strand of JBJTKE010000010.1, from coordinate 412 downwards.
CCAGCGGCCCAGCCGCCGGTCCGCCGCACGATCCCGGTCTCCCGCCGGGACGCCGCGGCGGCGTCGCCGTGGATCGCGGCGAGCAGGTCGCCCACTTCACCGGGGGTGAAGAGCAGGTCTGCCCCGCGAAGGTCGGTCACCTGGTCGCGGAGGCGGAGCCGGGCCAGCGGCAATTCCGGTTCGGTGCGGGCGGTGATGAAGAGCCGCAGCCCGGGCGGGGGCGTTTCCAGCAGCGCGGCGAGAAAGGCGCAGACGTCGCCGCCGCCTGCCTCGTGGAGGTCGTCGAGGACGACGCGCGCCGGTTCGGGCAGATCGAGCAACTCGCCGGCGAGCGTTGCGCCAAGTTCCCGGGGCGAGGGCACTCGCAGCGCGTGCCGCGCCCGGTCGGCCCCCGCCGCGGCGGCCGGCGTGG
>JBJTKE010000009.1:0-2285 GCA_046096285.1 Chloroflexota bacterium | reverse complement strand
CCTGCAGCGGGAGCCGCCGCAGCACCGCGACCGCGTTCCCTTGCCGCACTTCTTCCCCGGGCCGGCGCAGGCGCCCTCGTCATCCGGCCCGGCCGCGGCGCCGGGCGCTCCCAATGCCGCCAGCGCAAGGCCGGAGAGGCGAATCAGCCCGCGACGCGACGCGCCCCCCCCAAACAGGCGTGCGACCCGGTCGACTTCGGTTTTCACGGTACGGCCCTCCCGCACCCGCGTCCCCAGGAGATCGGCGGGTCGCGATCATTGCACCATCCGGGCCGCGCGGGGGCATCCCTGAAATGGGCCAAATCCGGGTCGTTCTCAGGAGGGAGGCGACGCTGACGGTTTCGCCTCGATCAATTCCTCCAGCAGGTCGGGGTGGCGCTGGTACAGCTGCAGCAGGCGCAACGCCGCGCCGTCAGGCTGCTTCCGGCCCTGCTCCCAGGACTGGACCGTGGAGTCGCTCACATTCAGCAGGCCCGCCAGGAGTTGCTGGGAGATGTTGCGGGCATCCCGCAACGCCCGAAGGTCCGCGGCCTCTACCGAGGGCGCCGCGGTCACCACGAACCGACGCGCGGTTCGCGGGGGAACGGGGACAGTACGGCGATTGAACCGATCCGCGGCGATCGCGAGTGAAATCGCATCCTCGGCCATTGCCGCCGCTTCCTGGATCGTCGCGCCATGCGTGCGCACGCCGGGAAACTCGGGAAAACTCACAAGCCAGGCCGCATCCTCGGGAGACCACGCGAAGACCATCGAGTAGGTCCGCGCCTCGGCGAGATCGGCCGCCGTCGTTTCCGGCAACTCCACCCGCACCGGGGACGGCGCCTCCGGCGCATCGACCTTCCCAGCCAGATCAATCATGACCGCTCCTGCTCATCCCGCTGCCTCGCCGTCCTGATGGCATCCCGCACGTCGTGCACCAGATACGCCTTCGCGTCATCACCGTCATGGCCTGCCAGGGAAACGAACAGGTCGGCGTGGGTGGGATGCTGCCATCGCGTGTGGCTACCCTTGCCTTGCCGGACGAACTCGATGAACCCGGCCCGGCGCAACTCGGCCGTCAATTCGCAGAGTCTCGGCGGCATCTTCGCCCCATCCATCGAGAACTATGCCACTCAGTACGATAGTCACCCCAGCATCAACTCCGGCGTCCGGTACAGGGTCTTGCCGCCGACGCGGATTTCCACGTCCAGCAGGTAGGGGCGCAGCGCGGCGAGGTCCGGGTCCACGCCGAGCCCGGGGCCGTCCGGCAGCCGCAGCAGGCCGTCCGCGCCGGGCGCGAGGTGGTCCCGCGTGGCGTCCCAGGCCAGCGACTTCGGCTCCACCGGGTACTCGCAGATGGTCCCGTCGGGGGCGTCGGCGAAGGGCTGCAGGGAGGCGGAGAGCGCGAGGTGGGAGGTGAAGGTGTGGTTCACGTAGGTCACGCCCCGCTCACGCGCGTAGAGCGCGACCCGGCGCGACGGCGCGATGCCGCCGATCCGGCCGGCGTCGATCTGGACGTAGCCGATGCCGCCGTGGTCGATCATCTGGCGGGCCATCCACTCGTTGTGCGATCCCTCGCCGCCAGCGAGGCGCACCGGCCCGCTCTCCCGCGCCAGCGCGGCGTATGCGCCGAGCGCGCCGGAAACGAACGGTTCCTCGAGCCAGGTCGCGCCGGCGGCCTGCAGGGCGGGCAGCCGCAGCCGCGCGGCATCGACGTCGGCCTCCCAGACCGTGCCGGCGTCGACCAGCAGCCTGCCGTCCGGCCCGAGCCCCTCCCGCGCGGCGGCGACCTGCGCGGCGTCCTCGGCCACGGTTCCGCGGCCGTAGGGGCCCCAGCCGAACTTCGCCGCGCGATACCCGGCCGCCCGGATCGCGCGGGCCTTCGCCAGCGTGTCCTCGGCGCGGTCTCCGAACAGGACCGAGGCGTAGGGGAGGAAGGCCGCGGGGCGGGTCACTCCGAGCAGCGCCCACACCGGGGCGGACTCCCGCCGCCCGAGCAGGTCCCACATGGCGATGTCGATCCCGGAGAGCACGTGATCGGCCTGGAGGAGGTCGAGGCTGTTGGCGCGGACGAGATGGCCGATGCGGTCGATGTCCGCCACGGAATCCAGCCGCTGGCCGAGGACGGAATCGCGGACGGGCTTGCAGGCGCTGTGGCTCATCGGGCAGACGAGCCCGGCGATGGAGGGCAGCGGGGCGGCCTCGCACTCGCCCCAGCCGACATGCTCGCCAGCCTGCAGGCGGACCAGCAGCAGGTCCTGGCTGCCGTCGCCGATGTCGAGAACCTCGGGCATGGAGAGGTAGAA
>JBJTKE010000008.1:0-1365 GCA_046096285.1 Chloroflexota bacterium | reverse complement strand
ACTGGGGTGCTCGCGGACAAAGCGCCACAGACCGTCGAACAGGGCGCGAGCGTCGGGGTCGTGCCCCGCCATCAGCGCCACGATCACCATCCCGAAGCCCATCGCCTCGGAGACGGTCTGGTCCGCCGCCCCGTTGTAGACGACCCAGTACAGGGGATGGCCGTCGCGATCCGTGCCCCACCGCGTGAGATAGTTGCCCTTCCACCGGCCGTACGCAGCCCGCACATCCCCCGCCTGCTGCTCCGCGGTCCGGTGCGAAAGGGTCGCGGCCTGCCCCGGGTAGGTCACGGCCTGCGGGAACGGCCGGGACGGGCCCGTCAACGGCGGGTCGGGTGCGCAGGAGGGGCGGCACACCCCGCCGCAGTTGACCTCCCCCACCCGGCAGCACCGCCCGGCGACGCAGGCCGCGCCGCTCCCGCATGCCCGGCCGCAAGCGCCGCAGTTCCCGGGATTGGCCGAGAGATCGACGCAGGCCTTGCCGCACCGCTTCCGGCCGGCCCTGCATCGACGGGGTTTCTTCTTCCGCGCCACGGCGCCCGGCGCCGCCGCGGGACCGGCCAGGCCCAGCAGAACGAGCAGGGCGGTCCGACGGTCGAGCCGGGCCAGTCTCCTCGCGATCAGGTCGAGACCCGCTTCATCCATCTGGCGCTCCCGTCGTGGGCAACGGCATCCGCGCGAATGATGACGCCGCCCATGACCGGCGTCATCCCGCAAATGCGCCAGATTCGGGCGGGGATGCTGCACCGGCGGGCGCCGGCGGATCAGCCGCCCGAGAGTTGCGCCGCGCCCAGACCGGCGAACTGCCCGATGTCCTCAAGCACGAGGTCGGCCAGCGGGCCCTCAAGTGGAACCCGCCCGTACTTCCCCTGCCGCACCAGCACCGTCGTCACCATCCCCGGACCAAGCTGGCGGCGGAACTCCGTCAGGATCGCCGGCTTGTCCTCAACCAGCACGTAATGGTCGCCCGGGAACGCCGCGACGGCCTCGCCGAAGTGCTCCACCTTCTGCTCGAACACCAGGACGTTGCCCCGCGCCGCCTCGGTCAGGCCGGACCGCCAGATCTTGCGCGGCTGGAAGGTCTGATCCCCCTCCGAAAGAATCGCAGTACGGCCCTGCCGTTGCGCGTGCGCCAGCGCCGCCAGCGCACCGGGGAACACGAACTCGTCGTAGCGAAAGCCCATCACCAGGTCGGCCAGCGAGAAGCGAATCCGGCGCCGCTCCCCTTCCGGCAACGGCTGCCCCGCGAGTTCGCGGTCATAGCGCGCCACGGTCAGCGGGATATTGACCTTGCCGGTCTCCAGGCGCACGGTTTCGTACAAGTCCCAGAATCGCGGCGCCCCCGCCGGCCCGGGCCGGGCGGCCCGC
>JBJTKE010000007.1:0-4674 GCA_046096285.1 Chloroflexota bacterium | reverse complement strand
CCCCGCCCCACCGCGCCGCAAAGCCCCGCTCCCTCGCACAGGGAGTGGGGTTGGGGCGAGGGCAGATGAACCCGCCGGACGGGGGGTTCGAACCGGTCCGGGTGTGAAGGGGTTTGGGGCAAGGGCACATCCCCGGACCGGAGGTCCGAACCTGTCCGGGGGCGAGCGCCGGGCCGGGCTGCGGGGTCAGCCGCGGTCCTCGCGCATGTAGGGCTTGCCGAGGGCGGCAGGCGCGCCGAGACGCTGGCGGGCGCCCGGGCGGCTGGCCAGCACCAGCACCACGATGGTGAGGATGTAGGGCAGCATGTTCAGGAAGAAGGGGGAGATCGGCGTCGCCCCGGAGGTTTGCAGCCGGAAGCCGAGCGCTTCCACCCCGCCGAACAGGTACGCGCCGAGAACGGCCCGCGCCGGGTTCCAGCCCGCGAAGATGACGAGCGCGACCGCGATCCAGCCGCGGCCGGCGGTGATCCCCTCGACCCAGCTCGGGTTGGTGCCGAGCGAGATGGCCGCGCCGCCGACGCCGGCAACCGCACCGCCGGCGATCACGTAGAGCGCCCGCAGGCGGGCGACATCGACGCCCATGGCGTCGGCCGCCTCCGGGCGCTCGCCGAGGGCGCGCAGCCGCAGTCCGGCGCGGGTGCGGTAGATGTAGAACCACAGGAATGCCGCCAGCACCCAGCTCAGGTACACGAGCGCGCTCTGCTGGAAGAAGATGCGTCCGAGAAACGGGATGCCGGAGAGTCCCGGGACCGGCAGCCTGCCGAAGCTGTCGGGCATCGGCTGCCCGACGATGGGCTGGCCGAGGAACGCCGACAGGCCCGCGCCGAAGAGGGTCAGGGCGAGGCCGCTCACCACCTGGTTGGCCCGCAGCCCCACCGTGAGCAGGGCGTGGATGCCAGCCATCGCCGCGCCGGCGGCGCGCGCCGCCACCAGCCCCAGCCACGGGTCGCCCGAGGCGAGGCAGGCCATGGCGCCGGCCAGGGCGCCCATCAGCATCATGCCCTCGACGCCCAGGTTGAGCACCCCGGCCCGCTCGGTCACCACCTCCCCGAGGCAGGCGGAGAGGATCGCCGTGCCGTAGGTGATGGCGGCGGCGAGGACGGAGACGACGAAGGCGGGGGTCAGGAAGTCCACGCGGTCAGTCTCCGGCGCTTTCGGCGGCGGCCTTGGCGGGCGCCCCGGTGCGGACGAGTCGGTAGCGGGTGAACATCTCGCCGCCCAGCAGGAAGAACAGGATGATGCCCTGCAGCATCGGGGCGACGGCGGCGGGCAGGCCCATCGACATCTGCAACTGGTCGCCGCCGACGAGCAGGGCAGCCAGCAGGAAGGCGACGGCGATGATGCCCGCCGGATGGAGCCTCCCCACCCAGGCGACGATGATCGCGGTGTACCCGTAGCCGGGGGAGAGATTGCGCTGGAGCTGGTGGCCGATGCCGGCGACCTCGCTCATCCCGGCCAGCCCGCAGAGCGCCCCCGAGAGCGCCATCACCAGCAGGATGGTGCGCCGGGTGGACATGCCGGCGTAGCGCGCGGCCCGCGCCGATTCGCCCATCACCCCGATCTCGTAGCCCCAGCGGGTGCGGCGCAGCATGACCCACAGGATGGCGGCGGCGGCCAGCCCGAACACAAGGCCGAGGTGCACGCGGGTCGTGCCGAAGTTGGGCAGCCAGGCCGCCTCCGGGAACTGCGGCGTGCCGGGGAAGCCGAACGCCTGCGGGTCCTTCCAGGGGCCGTGCACCAGCCATTCGGAGAAGAGGATGGCGACGTAATTCATCATCAGCGTGGTGATCGTCTCGTTCGCGCCGAGGTAGGCGCGGAGCGCGCCCGGGATGAGTCCCCAGAGCGCGCCGCCGAGCATGCCAGCCGCGATCATGGCCGGCACCATCACCCAGCCGTTGGCGTTTGGCAGCCCGAACAGGGCCACCCAGGTGGCAAAGATTGCGCCGAGGTAGAGCTGCCCCTCGCCGCCGATGTTCCACAGCTGCATCCGGAACGCGACCGACACGCCGAGCCCGGTGAGCAGCAGCGGGGTCATCTTGACCAGCGTTTCGGCGAAGCCCTCCCTGCTCCCGAGCGCGCCGTTCACCATCGCGGCATAGACGGCGAAGGGGTTCTGCCCGGCCAGCAGCACGATGACGCCGCCCGCGGCCAGCGCGAGCAGGATGCTCACCAGCGGCACCAGCACCGCCGCCCGCGGGGAAGGCGCGGGGAGCCGTTCGAGTTTCCAGCCGCGATCAGCCACGCGCCGCCTCCGCTTTCGATTCGCCCGGGCGCACGCCGGCCATCAGCAGGCCGATCTGCTCCGGGTCCGCGCCGCGCGCGGGCACCACCCCGACGATCTCCCCCTCGTACATCACCGCGATGCGGTCGGAGAGGGCGAGCAGTTCGTCGAGATCCTCGGAGATCAGCAGGGTGGCCGCGCCGCGGGTGCGCTGCTCGCGCAGCCGGGCGTGGATGGCCTCGGTCGCGCCGACGTCGACCCCGCGGGTGGGGTGCACGGCGACGATCACCGAGGGATTGCCGGCGAGTTCCCGGCCGAGCAGCAGTTTCTGCTGGTTGCCGCCGGAGAGCGTGCGCACCCGCGCCGAGCGCCCGGCCGTCTTGACGTCGTTGCCGTGGATCAGCGCATCGGTGAACTTCGCGATCGCCCCGGGGTTGAGGAACGGTCCGGCGCTGATTGGCGGTTCCGCGTAGTCGCGCAGGATGCTGTTCTGGCTGAGGTCCATGGCCCCGATCAGGCCGGTGGCGAGCCGGTCCTCGGGGATGTGGGCGACCCCGGCGCGGGCGATCTTTGCCGAACTCCGGCCGGTCAGGTCCGCGCCGCCGATGAGCATCGCGCCGCCGTTGCTGTCGCGCAGCCCGGTGATGACCTCGGCCAGTTCGCGCTGCCCGTTGCCGGCGACGCCCGCCACCCCGACCGTTTCGCCGGCGCGCACCTCGAGGTCCACCCCGCGCAACGCGGGCAGGCCGTTGTCGCCGGTGGCGCGGAGACCGCGCAGTTCGAGCATGGCGGGGCCGGCGGCGACCGCCGGATGCGGCTCGTTCTCGGGGTGTTCGACGAGCGCGGCCAGTTCGCGGCCGACCATCATGCGGGCGAGACCGCGGCGGTCGGTCTCGGCCGGGGTCGTCTCGCCGGAGACCTCGCCCCGGCGCATGACGGTGATGCGGTCGGCGACCGCGATCACCTCGTCGAGCTTGTGGCTGATGAAGACGATGCAGAACCCCTCGCCGGCCATGCCCCGCAACGTGCGGATGAGCGCGTGGGACTCCTGCGGGGTGAGCACGGCGGTCGGCTCGTCGAAGACGAGGATTTTCGCGCCGAGGTAGAGCAGGCGCAGGATCTCGACCCGCTGCTGCTCGCCGACGCCGAGGGTCCAGACCTCCGCTTTCGGATCGACGTCGAGTTCGTACTTGCGGCTGAGTTCGGCGAGATCGCGCTCGACGGAGGCGGTTTCGAGCAGCACGCCGCCGTCCCGCGCCCCGAGCAGGACATTCTCGGCGACGGTGAACGGCTCGACCAGCATGAAGTGCTGGTAGACCATGCCGATGCCGTGGGCGATGGCGTCGCGGGGGGAGCGGAAGCGCACCGGCTCGCCGTCGATGGCGACCGTGCCGCTGTCCGGCCGGTAGAGACCGGCGAGGATCGACATCAGGGTGGACTTGCCCGCCCCGTTCTCGCCGATCAGCGCGTGGACCTCGCCCCAGCTGGCGACGAAGGTGACGTCGTTGTTGGCGATGGTCGGCCCGAACCGCTTCGAGATGTCGCGCATCTCGATGGCGGGCGGGCGGGCTGCGCCGCTCATTGGCGACCTCGCTGTCCCGGTCGTCCGGCGGGCCACGGCGGCCCGGTGGCGGCATCATACGGGAACGGCGGGGCCGGTGGGCCCCGCCGTTCCGCGGAATCACGTTGAGGCGGCGGATCAGGCGGGGATTTCGCCCTCGACGCCCTCGACCAGCCAGTTCATGGAAAGGAGTTCCTCGGCGGTCATGGCCACCCCGGCGGCCACCTTCTCGACGCCGGCATTGTCCATCAGCGGGCCGGTGAAGATGGTGAAGATGGTCTCCTCGCCGCTCTTGAACTTCGCGATCTCCTCTTCGGCCAAGGTCTTCACGTCGGCCGGGACCATCTCGCCGATGGGGGCGAGGTCGACGACGCCGTCCTTCCAGCCGCCCCAGTAGTCGTTGCTGGTCCAGGTGCCGTCCATCAGGCCCTTGACGGCCATCTCGTAGTAGGTCGACCAGTTCCAGATGGCGCTCGTGAGCACGGCCTTCGGGGCGAAGGTGGACATGTCGGAGTTGTAGCCGACGGAGAATGCGCCGCGGTCCTCGGCGGCCTGCTGCGGGCCGGGGGTGTCCTGGTGCTGGGCGATGACGTCGGCGCCCTCGTCGAGCAGGGCCTCGGCGGCCTGGCGCTCCTTCTGGGGGTCGAACCAGGTGTTGGTCCAGACGACCTTGACCTTCGCCTCGGGGTTGGTCTTGCGGACGCCGAGGGTGAAGGCGTTGAGCCCGCGGATCACCTCGGGGATCGGGAACGCGGCGACGTACCCGAGCATGTTGCTCTTGGTCATCTTGCCCGCGATCATGCCGGAGACGTACCGCGGCTCCTCGATCTTGCCGAAACCGGTGGAGACGTTGTCGGCCCGCTTGAAGCCGGAAATGTGGATGAACTGGACG
>JBJTKE010000006.1:0-8656 GCA_046096285.1 Chloroflexota bacterium | reverse complement strand
CGCCGCGGTCCCTCATCTGCCTGATGCGCGGCGGGTCCATCGCCGACGGAGCGCTGGGGTCACTGCGGGCGTTCCCCCGCTTCAGCAGGCCGGGCCGCGCGATGTGGTCGATCCCCTTGACCCCGTACATGTCGCCCGCGGCGATGGGGTGCAGCGTGGTCAGGCCGCGCGGGGCGCCCTCGGCGGCGAAGCGTGCGACGATGGCGGCCAGCATGGCATCCGGGCAGCCGAGCGCGCTCGACGAACTCACGGTCACCGTCGCACCGTCCGGGATCAGCCGGGCGGCCTCCTCGAGGGAGACGAGTTTCGATCCCATCATGCCGTCCCTACGCTCCGTAATCGACCGCGATCGTGCGGCCCTCGGCGGCGGCCTGCCGCACCGCAAGGGCGATCGCCAGCGACTTCACCCCGTCAAGCCCGCTCGCGGCGGGTTGGCCGCGCCCGTGAACCGCGGCATTGAACGCCGCGACCGAACGCTCGTACAGGTTCTCCGCGGCGAACTCGACCGGTTCTTCCGCGCCATCCTTGCGGAGGACGACGCTGCCGATGGGTCGCTGGGTCATCACGTCCCGCGCGATGATGCTCCCCTCCTCGCCGTGATACTCGATGCCGGTGCCGCCGTGGCGCACCGTGAAGGCATCGTGGAACTGGGCGAGCACGCCATTGTCGAAGCGCATCACGCCCATCACCGCATCCTCGAGTCCGCCGGTGGCCATGCCCTGCGCGGCGGTGACGGCGGCGACCTCGGTCACCTCGGCGTCGCCGAGGGCGAAGCGGAGGGTGTCGGCGTCGTGCACCGTGATGTCGAGGACCACGCCGCCGCCCGCATCGGGCCGGTCGATCCGCCAACCCTGCAGGTGGGGCGGCAGGTAGACGGCGTGGAACACCCGCGCGGCCAGTGGCCGCCCGATGGCGCCCTCCCCGATGAGGCGCCTGATCGCCCGGTTGCTGGCGGCGTTGCGCAGGTGGTGGTTGGTGCCCATCACCACGCCCGCCTGCTCGCAGGCCGCCACCATCTCCCGGGCCTGCGCGACGGTGAGGGCCAGCGGTTTCTCGCACAGCACGTGCTTGCCCGCCGCCGCGGCCGCGAGGGCCTGCTCGAAATGCCGTTCGTTGGTCGTGGAGATGTAGACGCAATCGACCCCGGGATCGGCCAGCAGGCGGTCGAGCGACTCGTGCACCCGCGGCACCCGGTTCTGCTGCGCATAGGCCGCGACCCGGGCGTGATCGCCCCCGGTGATGGCCACCGCGAGTCTGTCGGGCTGCATGTTGATCGCGGGAATCATCCACTCCCGCGCGATGGTGCTCGCGCCGACGAGACCCCAGCCCAGCATCGAACCACCCTCCCGAACTCATGCCGCAACCCCACCGGGATGATAGCAGCGGACCTGTCCCGCCGGACCGCATCACTGGTAGATGATCACGTCCGGTTCCGGGGTCAGCGCCAGCACATCCCGCGGGGTCATGAGGGGTTTGTCCTGCTGAAAGAAGAGTTTCAGCCCGGCGAACCCGACGGGCTCGTCGCGGACGAGGAAGTTGAACACGGCGATCTTGAGTTCGGGCTTGCCGTAGCCGTCGGCGTCGATCACCAGTTGCACGCCGGGAACCGGGCCGAGGGTCATCTTGTTCCTGATCATGTCCTCCTCGAACTGGTGGACGATCAGGAGTTTGGGCGGGAGGCCGTTGGCCCGCACGATCTCCGACAGTTGCTCCTGCGCGTAGCGGACGCTGGAGGCATCGATCGAGCCGATGGTTTCGCCGGGGATCTCCCCCTCCTCCATCGCGAACTCGGGGTCGATCGCAAGGTGCACGTTGGGCCGTTCGAGCAGCGAGCGCACTTTCTCGAACTCGGCTGGCACCGTGCCGCGGCCGATCTGGATGTCCAGAATCACGATCGCGCCGTGGGCCTCGGCGTAGTCCACGTAGCGGCGCAGCGAGCGGGTGTCGGTGACGAGCACGAAGGTGCCGTCCGGTCCCGGGGTGCGCTGGGCGACCGTGGCGATGAGTTCGAAGGCGGGGATCACCGGCCGGGAGGGATCGGCGGCCTCGTAATCGGCGGCGAGGTCGAGCAACCGGTCGAAGACCTCCTCCGGCGCATACTCGCCGACGATCCCCATGTTCGGGTCGTGCGGATGGCCGTAGAACGCGAGGATGCGGTTTCCGGGCAGCAGACCGGGCACCTCGATGGCGGCAGGCTCTGCGGTCGGGGAGGCGGCGGCGGCAACGGGCGCCGGTGGCGGCGACGGTGTCGGCGTGGGGGCCAGCGCAATGGCGGGCGCCACCGCAGGCGTCGGCGCGGGCAAGGCGGCGGGTCCGGTTCCGCCGCGCGAGAAGGCGGCGGCGACCGCGATCGCCATCGTCAGCAGGATGACCAATCCGGCGGAGAGGGTCCGCTCATCCGGCATCCAATCCGGAAGGCGAACGGCGGATCGCGTCACCGGAGCCTTGTCCGGCGAGGCGAGCCACTCCCGCGAGAAGGGCGCCGGGCCAGCGCTCCGGTCGATGCGGCCGGCGATGCGCTTAGGCATGGCGGGCCGGGCGGGGCTGCGACAATGGCCGCTGGCAGGCTGGGGAGCAGGTGTCCGGCATCGGCGACTCCACGGGACTGGCCGTCGATCCCGCGCGCCGCCGTCACGATAGGCTGACGTGCGGCACGCCGCGAAACCGGACTGCCGGTCCCGCGTTGACGAGCATGACAGAGAGCGGGCGCGCCCGCCAACCGCCAAGCCACGCCCGGACGTCGCGATTCCTCGCACGGGAGCACCGCCAAATGACCGATCCCACTGACGCAGGGCACGCCAACCGGGAGTACCGCCGGGCGCTCGGCATCCTCTGGCAGCGCTCCGCGTGGGAGCGCGGGCTGGTCGCGGACCCCTTCGGCGGCGAGGACGCGGCCCGGCGCGGCCTGCTCCGGACCCGGGCCTTCGTCGACGCTCTCGGCGCGCCGGACCGGTCCCTGCCGCTGCTGCACATTGCCGGATCGAAGGGCAAGGGATCGACGGCCGCGATGGCGGCGGCGGCGCTTTCGGCCGCCGGGTTCCGGACCGGCCTCTACACCTCGCCGCACCTCAACGCGTTTCACGAGCGGGTCGCGATCAATGGACGGCCGGCCGGCAAGGCCCCGTTCGCGGCGCTTGCGTTCGAGGCGGACGCCGCCGCCGCCGCCGTCGAGGCCTCCCGGCCCGACCTTGGCCAGGTGACCACCTTCGAACTGCTCACCGGCATGGCGTTCCTCGCGTTCGCCCGGGCGGGCTGCGCGGTTGCCGTCATCGAGGTCGGCCTCGGCGGCGAATGGGACGCCACCAATGTCATCGACCCGGCGGCGTGCGCCATCACCCGCATTGACCTCGAGCACACGGCCATCCTCGGCGACACGCTCGCCGCCATCGCGTCGGCGAAAGCCGGAATCATCAAGCCGGCGCGGCCGGTCGCGATCGGGCCGAATGCGCCGGAGGCCGAGCAAGCCCTCCTCGCGGCTGGCCGGACGGCCAGCGAGGTGCTGCTGGCCGGGCGCGACTGGCGCGTTGCCGGCGAAGGCCGCTCCGTCACCATCGCCGGGCCGTGGGGCGTCTGGCCGGAGGTTTCGCTGGCGCTCGCCGGCGATCACCAGGCCGAGAACGCCGGGACGGCCGCGGCCGCGCTCTGGTTGCTCCGCGGCAGCGGGATCGTGGCCGGTGAGGCGGCGGTCCGCGAGGGGTTTGCCACCGTGCACTGGGCCGGGCGGTTCGAGCGGATCGCCGGGCCTGGCGGCGCCATCGTGCTGGACGGGGCCCACACGCCGGCCGCCGCAGTGGCGTTGCGGCGGACCATCGAGCGCGAGTTTCCGGGCATCCGCGCGGACCTGGTGCTCGGCTGCGCCACGGACAAGCCACTGGAGGCCATCGTCGCCGCCCTGGCTCCGGTCGCGCGGCGGGTCATTGCCGTGGCGGCGGACACCGCCCGCGCCGCCGATCCCTCGGAGGTGGCCGCTGCCGCGGCCCGGGCCGGGTTGGCCGCGCAGACCGCCGGGTCGGTGGCGGAGGGGCTCGCCGCCGCCGCCGGCGCGCCGCTGGCCCTCGTGACGGGGTCGCTGTACGTGGTGGGCGAGGCGCGGGAGGCGCTCGGGCTGGCGGAGCCGGATCCGGCGTGGGGGCCAGAGTTGGTCGATGGCCCGGCAGGACCATTGGGGTAGACTTGCGGCGAGCCGGACCCGATCCGCCACCGGCGCGACGCCGGAAATGTCGCGGTCAACGTGGCCGAATCCGGCATCCGGGGAGCATCGAGAAATCCAATGGCGCGATCGCGACGTAGAGGGGGACGCAGCCGGCATGGAGGCCGAGGGTGACCATGCCGGGTGACGACGAGATCGGACGGTCCAATCTCGCCGAGTTGAGCGATGCCGACTTGATCGGCCGCGCGTCCGGCGGCGACGCCCGTGCGCTCGAGGTGCTCTACGATCGCTACTCGGGGGTGGTGTTCTCCTTCTCGCTCCGGCTGGTCCAGGACCGGCAGTTGGCGGAGGAGTTGCTGCAGGAGGTCTTCTTCCGGGCGTGGCAGCAGGGTGGAGCCTACAGCTCCCAGCGCGGCACGTTCGTGACCTGGCTGCTCAGCATCACCCACAACATGGCGATCGACGAGATCCGGAAGCGCCGTCGCCGCCCGCAGAAGGCGGACAGCGAGGAACCGGAGCAGGTGCTCGCCGCAGTGGCGGATACCAGCGCCGAGTCCAATGTCGAGGAGGAAGTCTGGCGGGGATCGCTGCGCGATTCCGTCGCCACCGCCCTCCGGAGCCTGCCGCCGGCGCAACGCGAGGCGATCGAGATGGCCTACTTTCAGGGATTGACCCAGCGGGAAATCGCCGACGCCCTCGGCGAGCCGCTGGGAACGATCAAGACCCGCATGCGCCTGGGGCTGCAGAAGCTGCGCGAGGCGCTCGGTAGCGACGGAGTGGAGTTGGCGTGAGCGACCCCTACGGCCACCAGCGCGAAGTCCGGCCTCGCCGGCGTCCGGGCAATCAGCCCATCCCGTCCCCCGACCTGTCCGCGCGGTCCGACGATCACGTCGAAGACCTTGCGGCGGCCTTCGCCCTCGGAGCGCTCGATCCCGCCGAGCGCGAGCGGGTCGCGTTCCACATCAGCTTCTGCCCGCGCTGCGCCGCCGCCGTCGATCAGGACCTGCGCACCGCTGGATTACTGCCGTTCTCGGTGGCTGGCGGAGCCGCCCCCTCCCCCGACGTGAAGGCGGCGCTCTTTTCCCGCATCGGCCACGTCACCCGCGCCGAGTCCGCGGCCCGGATGCAGGCTGCCCTGCCGCCTGCCGCGGCCTGGCCCGCGCCTGTTGCCCAGCCCGCGCCGGTCGCCGCTGCGGCGGCCGCCCCGCAGGCGGTGCCGCTTGCGGCGGAGCCGCGCCGGGGCGGGCTCGCCCGGTTCGGCAGCCTGGTCAGCGTGCCGCTGCTCGCCGCGCTCATCGCCACGGGCTTCTGGGGCGTGTCGCTGCGTGACCAGGTCGCGCAGCAGGGGCAGCGGATCGACATGCTGTCCAGCCAGGTGGCGAACTTCGGGTCCGGCGCCACCACCCTCCAGCTCTCCCCGGGCCGGGCGCTGCCGCAGGCCGAGGGCCAACTCGTGCTCGGGGCCGACGAAAAGACCGGGATGCTCTCGGTCGATCTGAACTCCGACGCGGCGGCGGGGTCCTACGCCATCTGGGCCGTGGACGCCAGCGGGGCGCTCAAGCCGGTCGCCGAGTTCACCGTCGACGCCAGCGGCCGCGGCGATGCCGAGGTCGCGCTCGACCAGCCGTTCAGCAGCTACGAGGCCGTGCAGATCCAGCCGCTTGGCGTCGAGGGCAAGGCCAACGGCAAAACGGTCGTCCTCACCAGCAGCTACCCGAACCTGGGATCGACCGGATCGGAGCTCGATTCGCTGCCCTAGCCTCCCTCCCGACCGGCAATCACGAGCGGCGGCGCGACATTCGCGCCGCCGTTTCCATGCCGGGCTGCCCCGGCGGACGGCCCCGGCCGTGGCCGCCGCAGGCGCGGTCCTTGACGGGCAGGCACGCACGACATACGGTTCCGTGAGCGACGCATGAACTCCCCCGCTCCTGCGCGCCGGGCCGCCGCATCGTGACTCCCGGACCGGTGCGTCCGGGCCTGCAACCGCGGCCCCTGCCACTCGATGTCCCGTTCCGGCGCCCGCGGCCGGCGAGCACGTCACGATGCGCGAGGCGACCCCCGGATGAGCCGCGTTTCCCAACGGTCCTCAAGCCAGTTTCCGCTGCTGCCGCTCAAGAACGTGGTGATTTTTCCGCGCAACGTGGTCACCCTTCAGGTGGGCCGGTCGCGCTCCATGCAGGCGGTCGAGGATGCGGTCGCCCGCGACCGCCGCCTCGTGGTGACGGCATACCGCGATCCGGAGGCCGACGATCCCGCGCCCGGGGACCTGCATGAAATCGGCACCCTCGCCCACGTCGCATCGGTCGAGCCGCAGGCCGGCGGCAGCCTCCAGGTGGTGCTCGAAGGTTTGAACCGGGTCCGTCTCGTGCAGTTCGACCTGCTCCGCTCCACCAGCGCCGTGGCGGTCGAGGTCTGCCGGGAACCGGAGCCGCCGCCCGGCGAGAGCCGGGTCCTCATCGACATGGTGCAGGACCTGGTGGACCGCTTCGGCGACGCCCGCAATCCGCTGCCCGCCGAGGTGCTGAAGATGGTGCGGGAGGCCGAGGACCCCGGCCACCTCGCCGATCTGCTGGCGACCCAACTGCTGCAGGATGTCGTCCGCCGGCAGGCCCTGCTGGAACTGCTGGACCCGATTGCCCGGATCGAACACATCGTGGTGCACCTGTCCGGCGAGATCGACGCCGCCTCCATCGAGCGGCGGGTCAAGGAGCGGGTGCGGGAGCAGATCGACCGCAACCAGCGGGAGTACTACCTCCGCGAGCAGTTGAAGGCGATTCACGACGAACTCGGCGGCGAGGGCGGCAACGAGATCGACGCCCTGCGGCGGCGGGTCGAGGAGCGGGGCCTGCCCCCGGCAGCCGAGGAGAAGATGCTGAAGGAGGTCGCCCGCCTGGAACGGATGCCGGGCGTCTCCGCCGAGGCCACCGTCGTCCGCACCTACATCGACACCGTGCTGGCGCTGCCGTGGGGCGAGGAATCCGCGGACCGGATCGACATCGCGGAGGCCGAGCGCATCCTCGACGAGGACCACCACGGGCTCGAACCGGTGAAGGAGCGGATCATCGAGTTTCTCGCGGTCCGCAAGCTGACCGCCGAGCGGGGAGGGCGGACCCCGGCGCAGATTCTCTGCCTGGCCGGTCCGCCCGGCGTCGGCAAGACCAGCCTCGGGCGCAGCGTGGCCCGGGCGATGGGCAGGCCGTTCGTCCGCGTGAGCCTGGGCGGGGTCCGCGACGAGTCGGAAATCCGGGGCCACCGGCGAACCTACATCGGAGCCATGCCCGGCCGCCTGGTCAGCGCCATGAAGCAGGCCGGGGTCGTCAACCCGGTGATCCTGCTGGACGAAATCGACAAGATGGCGTCGGACTACCGCGGCGACCCGGCCTCGGCCCTGCTCGAGGTGCTCGACCCGGAGCAGAACGCCGCCTTCACCGACCACTTCCTCGACCTTCCCTACGACCTGTCCCGGGTCCTGTTCATCACCACCGCCAACTATCTCGCGCAGGTCCCCCGCCCGCTGCGGGACCGGATGGAGATCATCGAACTCAGCGGGTACGCCGAGGAGGAGAAGATCGAGATCGGGCGCAAGCACCTGCTGCCGCGCCAGATCGCCGCCAACGGCCTGGAGGACGGCGCAGTCGAGATCGTCCCCGAAAGCTGGGTCCGGGTGGTCCGCCACTACACCCGCGAGGCCGGCGTGCGCCAACTGGACCGCGAACTGCAGGCGATCTGCCGGAAGATCGCCGGGCAAGTGGTGCGCGGCGAGGCCGGCCCGCAGCGGATCACCGAGTCGCGGCTGGCCGACCTGCTCGGCCCGGCGCGCTACGACAACGACCTGAGCCTCGGCGGCGATCACGTCGGCCTCGCCATCGGCCTTGGCGTCACCGAGGCCGGCGGCGAACTCCTGCCGGTCGAGGTCCTGGCGATGCCCGGCAAGGGCGGCATCACGATCACCGGCAAGGCCGGCGAGGTAATGCAGGAGTCGGCGCGCGCCGCGCTCTCCTTCGCCCGCTCCCGGGCCGCCGAGTTGCGGATCGATCCCGACTTCCAGGGCAAACTCGACCTGCACCTCCACCTGCCCGAGGGCGCGACCCCCAAGGACGGCCCGTCGGCCGGCATCACGATGGCGGCGGCGCTGATCTCCGCGCTCACCCGCCGCCCGGTGCGCGGCGACACGGCAATGACCGGCGAGATCACCCTGCGCGGGCGCGTGATCGCGATCGGCGGCCTCAAGGAGAAGGCGCTCGCCGCCCATCGCGCCGGGGTGGCCCGGGTCATCGCCCCGCGGGACAACGAGCGGGACTACGCGAAACTGCCGCAAACCCTGAAAAAGGGAGTGGAGTTCATCTGGGTTTCGAGCATGGACGAGGTGATCGCCGCGACCATCCTCGCCGACGGCTCCCCGGTGGATGGCCTCCTCCCTGCCGCCGCTCCCCCGCTCGCTGGAGACCCCGGCCAAGACGCCGGCAAGGCCGTTCCCGACGCGGTGGTGCCCACGTTCCTGCCCGG
>JBJTKE010000005.1:0-3557 GCA_046096285.1 Chloroflexota bacterium | reverse complement strand
CCGCCGGTTCTATCCTTCGCGCATGACCGGACATGCCCCGCCCGCCAGCCTGTCCCGCCGCGCCCTGTTGTCGGGGCTGGGCGGCGCCGCGCTCGCCTCCCGGCCATTCCGCGCCCGGGCCGACGGCCCCCGGCCGCTCTACGCCGCCACCAACCCGGAGGGCGAGCCGCTCGACGGCGGCGCGGTCGTCGTCGGGGCGATGCGGGAACCCGCCTCGCTGCACCCGTGGGAGCCCGCGTCGGGCGTCTCGGCGGACATTCTCGCCGGGGTCTGCGAGGGGTTGTTCACCTACAACGCGGCGGGCAGGCTGCAGCCCGCGCTGGCCACCAGCGTCAGCCTCGACGAGGACGGCCTCACCTACGTCTTCGAACTGCGCCAGGACGTCCGGTTTCACGATGGCAGCCGCTTCACCGGCGATGATGTCCGCGCCGCGTGGAACGCCCGGCTCGACGGCCAGTGGGCGCCGGCCGCCACCCTTGGCTGGGAGCGGGTCGCCGCGGTCGAGGTGGACGGCGCCACCCTGACCATCCGCACCACCGAGCCCTACGCGCCCTTCCTCAGCACCGTCGCCATCACCCCCATCGTGCCCGCCGCCGCGCTCGACGAGGGTCCCGATGCCTTCCGCCAGCGCTTCCGGGAGCAACCGGTGGGAACCGGCCCCTTCGCCGTCTCCTCGTGGAAGTTCGGGGAGCGCATCCGCCTCGAGCGCTTCGGCGGCTGGTGGGGCGGCACGCCGGGCCTCGATCGCATCGACGTCCGCTTTCCGCGGGACGCCGCGGCCCTGCTCGCCGGCCTCGAGTCCGGCAGCATCGACCTCGCCGTCTCCCTCCCGCTCTCGACCGTGGGCGCGGCGGCGGCGCTGCCCGGCCTCACCGTCTGGAAGCATCTCACCCCGAACTGGCAGCATCTCGACCTCAAGCAGGTCGGGTTTCTCCGCGAGACCGCCGTCCGCCAGGCGCTCGACTACGCGACCCCGCGCCGCCGCATCGTCAGCGACCTGATGAACGGCTACGCCACCCCCGCCTTCGCCGATCAGATGCCCGGGAGCTGGGCCTTCGACGAAGACCTCGACGCCCGGCCCTTCGACCCCGTCCGCGCCGCGGGCCTGCTCGAGGCGGCGGGCTTCGCGCCCGGCCGCGACGGCATCCTCCAGCGCGACGGCGAACCTTTCCGCATCGAGCTCTGGGGAGTCGCTGGCGATGCCCTCGCCGAGGCGATCCTTGCCGAAATCGCCGCCGAGTGGGCCGGTCTGGGCATCGCCGCGATCATCCGCACCGCCTCCCCCGCCGCGCTCTGGGGGCCGATGGGCTACCAGTTCACCGACCGCATGACCGCCTGCCTCTACACCTGGACCAACGGACCGGACCCGGACAACCTGTTCTACTGGCACTCCTCGCAGATTCCGTCGAGCCCCACCGCACCGGGCGGCAACGTGCCGGCCTTCTTTCACCCCTATGCCTTCCAGGACCAACTCGACGACCTCACCGCCCGAGGCGCCTCCACCCTCGACGTGGACGAGCGCGCCGCCATCTATCGCGACCTGCAGGCCCTGCTGCGGGAGGAATCCGCCGCCATCTTTCTCTACTGGGAGCATGCCTTCCCGGCCAGCAGGCGCGACATGGCGGGCTTCTGGCCCAACCCCACCACCGGGCTGCTCTGGAACGCGGCCGCGTGGCGCCGGGTCTGGGCCGCCGATCCGCGTCGGCCGGGCGCGGCTCCCGCCGCCACTCCCGTGGCGGCGCGGACGGCAAAGCCGTCGCGCGTTCCATCCCGCGTGCCGCCCGCGACCCCGACGCGGTAGGATGCAGGCCTGCGCCAGTCCGGCGGCTCCACGACCCGACGGCCCGGCGGCCCATCAGCCCGAAAGGAGCCGACCCGATGACTGCCACCGTTCCCGGCGCGGCCTTTTCCCTCGCCGGTCTTGGCCTTCGTCCCGTCGTCAACGCCTCCGCCACCCTGACCCGGCTCGGCGGCTCCCTGATGGCCCCGGAGACGGTCGCCGCGATGGCCGCCGCTTCGGGCGCGTTCACCGACATCCCCGACCTGCAGCGCGCCGTCGGCGAGGAAATCGCCCGGATGACCCGGAACGAGGCCTGCTACGTCTCCTCCGGGGCGGCGGCCGGGATCGCGGTCACCATCGCGGGCTGCATCGCCGGGCAGGACCCCGACCTCACGGCAAAGCTTCCCTACCTCGATGACGTGCCCCGCCGCAAAGTGATCGTCCACAAGGGCCAGCGCAACGGCTACGACTTCGCGGCCCGCCAGACCGGCGCGCGGCTGGTCGAGGTCGGCGGCAGCGCCGACGACGTGGCCGCCGCCATCGACGGCCGCACCGTCGCCATTCTCTGGTTTGCCGGCAACCATTTCTTCAGGCAGGCCGCGCCAGTGGAGGAAGTGGCCGCCGTCGCCCGGCAGGCGGGCGTGCCGCTGATCGTCGACGCCGCCGCCCAGATCCCGCCAATCTCCAGCCTCTGGCGCTTCACCCGCGAAATCGGGACGGATGTCGCCGTGTTCAGCGGCGGCAAGGGCCTCCGCGGCCCCCAGCCCACCGGGCTCGTGCTCGGGCGCCGGGAAATGATCGAAAACGCCCGCTACCACGGCAGCCCCAACTACTCCATCGGCCGCCCGATGAAGGTCGGCAAGGAGGAACTCGCCGGCATCCTGACCGCCGTGGGCCTCGCCCTCGCGGTCGACGAGGACGCCCAACTCGCCGGGTACGAGGCGATGGTCGGCGCCTGGCTCGACGGGCTGCGGGGCGTTCCCGGCATCGAGACCGGGCGCGGCTTCCCCAGCGAAGCGGGCCAACCGCACAGCCGCGCCATCGTCCGGGTGCTGCCCGGGTCGGGCCTCACCCGCGACGGGCTGATCGCCGCGCTGTGGGACGGCGATCCCCGCGTCGCCGTCGGCCTGGTGGACGACGACCCGGACGCCATCGCCCTGAACCCCCAGACCGTGCGGGAGGACGAGGCCGCGATCGTGCTCGCCCGCCTCCGCGCGTGCCTCGGCGCCTGACGGGCGTACCCGGCGAGTCGGCCGGCCGGTCGGCCGCCCGGGCCGCATCACCGAAGGAGGCGGATATGGTCGCCACCCGCAAGTGGACCGTCGAGGAACTGGAGGCCTCCCCTCCGCCCGGCGCGTGGGAACTCATCGACGGGGAGATCATCGAGATGACCCCTTCCGGCTTCGATTCCGCGATGGCCGCCGGAACGGTCGCCGCGCTCGTCGGCGCGTTCGTGCTCGCCAACCGGCTCGGCGCGGTGTTCGGCTCCGAGGCAGGCTACCAGCCCTTCCCGGACCAGCAGACGCTCCGCGCACCCGACTTCTCCTACATCCGCGCCGACCGGGTGGAAACGGTCGCCAACCGCCGCGGGTTCGCCACCATTCCGCCGGACTTCGCCGTCGAGGTGCTTTCCCCATCGGACAGCCGGACCGCCGCCTTCGCGAAGTGCGTCTGGTGGCTGGAGGCCGGCGTTCCCCTCGTCTGGCTGGCAGATCCCGAGCGCCGCTCCGTCACCGTCTGGACCCCCGACGAGGCGCCCCGCACGCTCCACCCCGGT
>JBJTKE010000004.1:0-9720 GCA_046096285.1 Chloroflexota bacterium | reverse complement strand
CGGCGCGGGAGAACGTGCACACCTGCGAGATCGGGAAGGTCCGGTTCGTGCCGGCAGCGCTGGGGTATGACGCGGGGGTGATCGGAGCGGCGCTGTGGGGTCGGGGATGAACGAGGCACCGAGGGCAGTCGACGCATCAGGAGTTGCGACGTATCCTGTGGCTTATTGAACGGGCGCACTCGCGCCCGCCGGAGGGCGTGCCGAGGAGTCGTTCGTGATGCAGAAACCGGAACCCGCGCTGCCCGACCGATTTGTGGTCCCCGCCGACCGGAAGCCGTGGAAGGTGTATCCCACCGACGTTTCACAGTTCGTGAGCCTGCAGCAGTGCGAGCGCTTCCTGCGGTTGCGGCTGCACGAGCAGACGGCGGGCTTGCGCGAGTTCCGCGCGACCGGGGCGACGCCGCAGCAACTGCCGCCGTTGCTGGCGGACTCCGGCGCGGTCTTCGAGGGTGGCATCGAGGCGACCCTGAAGCGGACGTATCGGAATGTCGAGGACTGGGCTCCCGCGGACGGCAGTGCGGCGCCCCGGGAGGACAACCGGCGGTTGGCCGAACGGGTCGAGGCGATGACGCGAGGGGAGACGCTGTTCGTTCTTCAGCCCGCGCTCCGTGTGGAGATCGGTCCGTGGCTGCTGAGCGGCAAGGCCGACGTGATCAGGTTTGACCGGGACGAGTCCGGGGTGGTGTCTGCGCTGATTGTTGATATCAAGGCGTCGGCAAAAGCCAGTGTGCCGCACAAACTCCAGGTCGCCTTCTATCAGCGGATGGTCGAGCAGATCCTTGCCGAACACGGGGTCCGGGCAGGATCGATCCGGACCGGCATCCTGTTCAAGGGTGTGCGGCTTGCGGATCTGCCGAAGCCCGATCCCGAACTGGAGCGCAAGCGGGCGGAAGCGATCCAGTGGTTCGCCGCGGAGAACGCCTTCCTGGAGATCGTGGAGGACCCCGGGAGTTTCCTGCGGACCGCGGATGACCTCCTGCTCGGCCCTGATTCGGTTGCCCGGAAGGCCGCCGCCGCCCGCTTCGACGACATCCCGTTTCACCTGGGGTCCCACTGCGACAAATGCGTCTACAACGAGTTCTGCCTGCGCGATTGCGTGGACCAGGACGATCTCTCGCTGCTGCCATTCCTGAGCCAGACCGAGAAAAAGAGTCTCCAGCGCTGCGGCATCACGACGATGGCCGATCTGGCGAGACTGAAGCGGCCGGCGATCGCCGCGGATGGGAAGGCGAGCAACCGGGTGCTCGCCGCCGCTCCTGGCAGGGAGGAGCATGTCCGGCGGGTGGCGTCCACCTGGCCGGTCGGGCCGCGAATCGACGAACTGGTGCATCGGGCCCGCCGCTACCGCCGGTGGCGCGGGGACGACTACGTCGCTCCCTCGGAGATTCCGGGAAAGAGCCGGGGGTCGCTCCCGTATTGCGACCCTGCCCACAACCCGAACCTGATCCGGGTTTACATCGAGGCGCACCAGGACTACCTGCAGGACCGGGTGTACGCGCTGTCCGCGCTCGTGACGGGCGCCGTTGGCGGGGCCGTGCCGCTGGACAACCGCCGGTTCGTGATCGAGATCGCCGACGGGCCGCCGGAGGAGAGCAGCGAGGCGTCTTTGCTGGTCGGCTGGAGTGCCCGTGGTATCCGGGCAATCGGCGAGGTTGCGGCGCCGGATGAGGACGGCACCCCTCGGGCGCCGATTCACCTCATCGTCCCGAACGCCGGGGATCAGCGGAACCTGCTCGCCGCCCTCTCCCGGCATGCGGACGAGGTGGTGGGGTCGACGGCGCTCTACGACTTCGTCACCCAGCAGGCGGGCTACGACTCCCCGGTCCTGAGCCTGCTGGAGCAGGAGGTCCGGGATCTGAAGAACGTGCCGATGCTGTGCCAGCCCATCCACCTGGTGGCCGAGCGGTTCCAGTTCCGGTGGCGGGACAGTGACCGGCCGTACAACCAGATTTTCCGGCATCGCCTGTTCGACTACTGGACCGTCGAGGACATCCCGGGTGACGACGAGGCCGAGAAGCGGTTCTACGTGGGCCGGGCGCGGTTCTACGGGGGCATTCCCCTCGAATACGTGTATGCGGCGTGGGGAGCGTTGCCCAGCCCACCGGCCACCGGAGCGGACGGGTTCCGGCCCTACCGTCACGTCGGAATCGACGACCTTGACGGATTTCTTCGCCGGCGCCTGGAGGCGATGGAGCATGTCGCCAACCAGTTCAAGGGCAACCGGGAAACGGTGAAAACGCCATTCAGCCTGCCGGACCTGGACGCATATGCCGACCGCGCCCGCGACTTGCCCTCCGCTCTGGCCGAGTTCCTCGCCATCGAGCGGCACGTCAAACTGAGCGCCTGGAAGCAGGCCCGCTACGGGTTGCCGGAATTGCGCGCGCTGGCCGGGGTGAGCCTGCCGGTCTCCTATCACGCTGGGGACCAGACGCCGGGCGTGGCCGCCAGCAATGCCGAAAACCTGCGGCTATGGCGGATCGGGCGCGCCGCCGAGGAACGGTGGCACGCGGAGCATCCGGATGGCGAGGAGTTCCGGCCGCATGCCGAAGAGAAGAAGGCATGGCGGTGGAGTCAGCAGGGCCTGGTGGTTCGGCTCCGGGTGCGAGATGCAGAGGTCGACATCGATGCCGGGCAACTCGCGGAACTGTGCAGGCTGAAGGCGGGGGAGACGGTGATCGTCGTCCCGCGGTGGCGGGAGGACCTGCGGGTGCCTGCTGCTGAACGGTCGCCCGTCGCGCCGTCGCCGAAGTTGATGCTCTACCTGACCCGTGGCCGGATTGGGCAGAGCGGGGTGTATGAGGTTGACGGGCGCTGGTACGTCGATGTGGTACTGGGGGCGTTCGGAGGCGGGGCCTCCACGCGGCCGTGGGTCTTCGGAGAAGGGTTCCCCCAGCCGTTCGAGGAGGGAGCGGTCTACACGATCGAAGAGGACCCGAACAACTGGAACGAGTTCTGGCAGAACAAGGTGATCGAGGGGATCGCCGCTGGCTCACCCAACGTCTTTTTCGAATACCTCAACGATCTCGGCGACGGCCAGTTGCAGGAGTTGCCCCGCTCCGCGGCGGCCCTGGACGGCCAACGGCGGTTCTATGAGGGACTTGCCGCGTTCCATCGCGCGGGGCTGATGAAGGAGTCGTTCGAGGCCAGCAAGGAGCAGTACATCGGGGCCAACGGGTCGGAACCGATCCTGCTGGTGCAGGGGCCGCCGGGCACCGGCAAGAGCTACACCAGCGGATTCGCCGTGCTCGCCCGGGCGCAGGGCGCCCTGGAGTCGGAGGAGCCATTCCGGGCCATCCTGAGCAGCAAAACGCACTCGGCGGTGGACGTGCTGTTGGCGAGCGTGCTCGAGGCTCGGGGCAGACTTGCCGAGTTGCAGGAACGGGATCCGCGCCTGTTCGACGAGTATATCGATCGCCGCCTGCTGAACCTGCCGCTCTACCGGCTGCGCCCGAACGATCCGCAGCCCGCGGGCGTCGAAGTCCTGCCGCTCCCGGACCAGGAGCCGAAAGCCACGAGCACCGCGCGGCGATTGGAGGACGAGCCGTTCTACGTGGCGGCGGGCACGCCAGGCAGCGTGTACCGACTGCTCAACAAGGGCCGGTCCTCGATCTTCGGGGCGACGTTCGCGACGCTGCTGGTGCTCGACGAGGCATCGCAGATGAGCCTGCCTGAAGCGTTGATGGCGGCGCTTCCGCTCGCGCCCGACGCCCAAATCATCGTGGTCGGGGATCACCGCCAGATGCCGCCGATCGTGCAGCATGACTGGGCGCGGGAGCAGCGAAAGACCTTCGAGGATTACGCGGTGTATCGCTCCCTGTTCGACGTGCTGCGGACGCGGAGCGACGAGGATACGCCCTCGGATGTCGCGATTCTTCGCTTCGAAAAGAGCTTCCGGTTGCACCGGGACATGGCGGCCTTCCTCCGCCGGGAGGTGTATGCCGAGGACAAGATCGCCTTCTCGTCGGATCGCCTCTGGCAGATCGAGCCGGTCAAGACGGATGACGACTTCGTGCGGGCGGTGCTGAGTCCCGAACATCCACTTACCGTGGTCGTCCACGACGAGGACGCGAGCCAGCAGCGCAATCCGTTCGAGCGCACCCTGATCGCCCCGGTGGCGCAGGCGCTGATGGCTGCGGGCTATGACCTGGCTGAGGACTTCGGGGTGGTGGTGCCGCACCGGGCGCAGCGGGCGGAGATCGCCAGTTCACTGGAGGAGATGGCGGGATCTGAGGAGCAACGAGCCAGGGCGGGGTCCGCCGTGGACACGGTGGAGCGCTTCCAGGGCGGAGAACGCCGGGTGATCGTGATCAGCGCGACCGAAAGCGATCCGGGCTACCTGCTTGCCGCCGGAAAGTTCCTGTACGACCCGCGCCGGCTCACGGTGGCCCTGAGCCGCGCCAAGCAGAAGCTGGTGCTGGTTGCCTCGCGCGAGGTCTTCACCCTGTTTTCGCCGGACGAGGAGACCTTCGAGAACACCCGGCTCTGGAAAAACCTCTTGCGGGAGACGTGCACGAAGGAACTGTGGTCCGGTGCGCGGCCCCATGGCGGCCGGGACATCCGGGTTCAGGTCTTCGGGAACGAACCAGAAGCGTGAGTCGGGCGCGCTAGGCGCGCACGCCGAGGACGTGGCAGAGGAGGGCCATGCGGATATAGACGCCGTTTTCGGCCTGGCGGAAGTAGGCGGCGCGGGGGTCGGCGTCGACGGAGACGGCGATCTCGTCGACCCGTGGCAGGGGGTGGAGCACGATGGCGCCCGGGTTGAGGCGGTCCATGGCGGCGCGGTCGATGATGTAGACGCCCTTGGCCGCCTCGTACTCGGCGGGGGTGGCGAAGCGTTCCTTCTGGATGCGGGTCTGGTACACCACGTCCACCTCGGGGAGCACGCGGGCGAGATCCGATTCAGCCGACCACCGGACGCCGGCGGCGTCGAGTTCGCGGCGCACGTCCTCGCCCATCGGGGCTTCGGGCGGGGCGACGAAGACCAGTTCGCCGCCGGTGGAGAGCTTGAACAGGCGGGCGAGCGAGCGCGCGGTGCGGCCGAACCGGAGATCGCCGACCAGCGCGACGCGGAGGCCGTCGATCCGGCCGAGTTCGTGGCTGATGGTGTAGAGATCGAGCAGGGCCTGGGTGGGATGCTCACCGGGGCCGTCGCCGGCGTTGAGGATCGGGACGGTGGCGACCGAGGCCGCGCGATGGGCCGCGCCCTGCTCGTGGTGGCGGAGGACGATGGCGTCCGCGTAGCCGCCGACGATGCGGACCGTGTCCTCGACAGTTTCGCCCTTGATGGCGGATGAGAACTCGCGGGCGTTTTCGGTCGAAAGGATGCTGCCGCCGAGCCGTTGCATCGCCGACTCGAAGGAGAGCCGGGTGCGGGTTGACGGTTCGTAGAAGATGGTGGCCAACAGGTAGCCGCGGAGGAGGTCGCTGCCGCGCGGGAGGGCCCGGAGGCGGTCGGCCGCGGCGAACAGGGCGAGCACTGAGGCCCGGTCGAACTGGCTCACATCGACGACGTGCCGGATGGGATCGGCCACGGGCGCTCCTCGGGGCGATGAACCGGGGCGCCCGCCGGGGTCGCCCGGCGCGGCCGGCGGCGGCCCGCCCGGGGGCGAGTATAGTGGCGCGGCGGCGGCCGGCAGGGCCGCGCGGGCGGGCGGAGAGTACCGATGCTGGAGCGATTGGGCGAGCGGGTCTGGGCGTTGCCGGGGGGCGTCAACGGCGGGGTGGTGCGCGGCGAATCCGGGAAGGTGATCCTGATTGACCCGGGCCTGAACGAGACGAGCGGCAAGAAGGCGATCAAGGCGGCCGCGGAGGTGGGCGAGGTCGGGGCGATCATCACCACGCATGGCCACGCCGACCACTTTGGGGCGAACGCCGCGGTGGTGAAGCGGACCGGCGCCAAGGTCTGGGCTCCCGCAATCGACGAGGCGGTGCTGCGCTACCCGATCCTGCAGCCGTCGCTGCTGTTTGGCGGGGCGGACCCGATCGACACGATGCGCGGCGGGTTCATGCTCGCCGAGGCGAGCCCGGTGGACCACGTGTTCGCGCCGGAGCGGCCGCTCGCGGTGGATGGCGTGGAGTTCGCGGTGATCGACCTGTCCGGGCACTCGCCCGGGCAGACCGGACTGGTGGTGGACGGGGTGTTCTTCAGCGCCGACGTGACGCTGCCGGAAACGGTGCTGGAGAAGTACCGGATCCCGTACCTGTACGGGGTGACCGCGCACCTCGCCGCACTGGACCGGGCGCGCGAGGTGCGGTGCGACCGGGTGGTTCCGGGCCACGGGCCGCTGCTGGAGTCGATCGGGGAGGCGGCCGCGGTGAACCGGGCGTTGCACGACCGTGTGCTGGAGGCGACGGTCGATCTCGCCCGCGGAACGGCCACGACCGAGGCGATCCTGACCGGGTTGCTGCGGTCGTTCGGCTCGCCCGCGGCCGATGCGCCGGGGTACTACCTGCTGCAACCGACGGCGTTCGCGTTCTTGGCGCACCTGCACCGCACGGGGGCGGTGACCCACGCCATCGAGAACGGGCAGTCGCTGTGGACGGCGGTCGGGTAGCGCGGGCGGGCCGAAGCGTCCGGCGTCAGCCGACGATTCGGCCGATGATGGCGAGCGCCATGAGGATCAGGAAGCCGATGATCGCCCACTTGACGATGCCGAAGAGCAGGCGAACGAGGATGCTCCGCTGCCGGGTGGGAGGGCTTCCCGCGGAGGACCGCCGGGAGGACTCCTGGTAGACGGGAGCGGCGGGAGCGTGCGCCTCGCGTTCCTGCTTGAGGCGGGCGAGGCGGCCGGACTCGAGGATGTTCGCCACGCCGGGGTCGAACTGGCCACTGCCGCTGTAGGGGCCGGGGATCGTGAACGGTTTGTTCTGGGACGGCCCGGGGGTGTTGCCGAATCCGCTCATGTGACCTCCCGAAGGGTGTGGCAGCGAATCGCCGGAGTCATGTATCCAGAATGATGACACGATGAGGGGCATCCGGCAAATCCGGGCGCGGGCGCGGCGATGCCGTGGGCCGGGGCGCGGGCGGCGGCGGCCCGGCGGGATGCCCGGTTTTGCCGTGGTCTGATATTGTGTCGCCGGTCAGGGCCGCATCCGGCGGCAGGGGCGGCGGCGCGCGGTCGGCGGCCGCGGCGACAGAGGCGAGGGCGATGGCGCGAGGCTTCAATCTACCGGGTCTGCCGTTCCGGCGCGGCCAGGGCGTGTCCATCCTGTCCGAGCAGCAGCACCAGTTGGTCGCCGAGGAACTGGCGCTGCTGGAGCGGCTGCAGCGGGTGCTGGACGATTTCCCGGCGACAATCGAGGACCGGGACGCCTGCCGGCAGGCCGCGGAGGATCTGACCGCGCTGTTCATGCTCGTCGTTGTCGGGGAGTTCAACTCTGGCAAGTCCACGTTCATCAATGCGCTCGTGGGCGCGCCGGTGATGCCGATGGGGGTGACGCCGACGACGGCGGTGATCAACCTGCTGATGGACGGCCCGACGCAGACCGAGACGGTGCGCCCGGATGGGCTGATCATCCGCACCTACCCCGCCGAGTTCCTCAAGGAAATCACGATCGTTGACACGCCGGGCACGAACGCCGTGGTGCGGGAACACGAGGCGCTGACGCAGCGCTTCGTGCCGCGGTCCGACATGGTGCTGTTCGTGACATCGGCGGACCGCCCGTTCAGCGAAAGCGAGCGGGAGTTCATGGCGGTGATCCGCGAGTGGGGCAAGAAGATCATCGTCGTGATCAACAAGATCGACCAGTTGCGGGACGACGAGTCCCGGCAGCAGGTGATCGAGTTCGTCTCCGGCGGCATCCAGACGCTGCTTGGCTTCGCGCCGGAGGTCTTCCCGGTGTCGTCGTGGCAGGCGTACCAGGCGAAGATCGGCGGCGAGTCGAACCCGGTGGAGCAGGCGCGGGAGTACGAGGCGAGCAACTTCGGGCCGCTGGAGCGGTACATCTTCGCCACCCTCGACGAGGAGGGCCGGATCCGGCTGAAACTGCTGAATCCGCTCGGGGTGGGGGAACTGCTGACCGACCGCTACCAGCGCGAGACGCAGGAGCGGCTCGAACTGCTGCGGGACGACATCGCCACGATCGACAACATCGACCGGCAACTGGTGGTCTACCAGGAGGACATGCGCAAGCAGTTCGAGTTCCACCTGTCGCGGATCGAGACGATCATCGCGCGGATGATGGCGCGGGGCGACGCGTTCTTCGAGGAGACGATCCGGATCGGGCGGGTCAAGGACCTGCTGAAGTCGGAGAAGATCAGGGCGGACTTCGAGCGGCAGGTGATCGCCGACACGGAACAGCAGATCGACGCCGCGATCCAGGAGTTGATCGACTGGATGGTGGAACAGGACCTGCGGACGTGGAAGGCGGTGACCGACTACATCGACCGGCGGCGGCTGACCAAGTACGAGGAGGCGCTGATCGGCGAGGTGGGCGGGCAGTTCCGCTACGACCGGCGGGCGCTGCTGGAAACCGTGTCCCGCCGGGCGCAGGAGGAGGTGGACCGGTACGACGCGCGGCAGGCGGCCGAGGATCTGTCGTTGAGCGTGCGAAACGCGGTGGCGCAGGTGGCGATGCTCGAGGCGGGCGCGCTGGGGCTCGGCGCCCTGGTGGTGGCGGCGGCGAGCACGCTGGCGTTCGATTTCACGGGCATCCTGCTGGCGAGCTTCGTGGCCGGGCTGGGTCTGTTCGTGCTGCCGAACAAGCGCCGCAAGGCGCGGGAGGAGTTCCGGCAGCGCGCCGGCGAACTCGAGACCAACCTGGTGGAGGTGATGCGCGACCAGTTCGAAAAGGAACTGGCCCGCTCGGTCGATCACATCCGCGATGCGATCGCGCCGTACACCCGGTTCGTCCGCACCCAGTACGACAAGCTGAACGCGACGGACGCCGAACTCGGGCGGATCAGGACGGAACTGGGCTCGATCCGGCACAAGGTGGGGGATGTTCCGGGGATGGGCCGGCCGTCGGTGACGGTTGGGCCCGCGGCCTCGCCGGTCCAGCGGGCGCCGCTGGAGTTGCCGCGGGTCGCGCCGATCGACGGGGCCGCGGCGTCGCTTGCGGGAGACGCCGGACCCGCGCTGCCGCCGGGAAGGAGTCCCGGCGAGTGAGGTTCGCGCTGCGCCGGGCGGGCAGCAGACCACCGGGCGCGACCGGACGACCGGTTCCCGCGATGGGCGGGCATGGAGAGGTTCGATGGACAAGGAACAGTTGCTGGCGTGGAACAGGCAGATCATCGAGGAGTTCCGGGCCAACGGCGGCAAGGTCGGCGGACCGTTCGAGGGCGCGCCGATCGTGCTGCTGCACACCACCGGGGCGAAGAGCGGCCTCGACCGGATTTCGCCGCTGGTCGCCCATGTGGATGGCGGGCGGGTGTACGTCTTTGCCTCCAAGGCCGGCGCGCCGACCAACCCGGACTGGTACAACAACCTGCTTGCGGACCCGAACGTGACGGTCGAGTACGGGACGGAGACGTACCCGGCGAAGGCGGTCGTGCTTGACCCGGCAGCACGCGACGAGATCTACGATATTCATGCGGCGAGGTTTCCGAATTTCCGCGAATACCAGGAGAACACCACCCGGCGCATCCCGGTGATCGAACTGGTGCGCTAGGCGGCGGGCGTTCCCGCCGGCGCCGTGGATGAATCCCGGGCCGTTCGGAGGGACCGCATGAACACCGGCCCCTGTGTCCCGCCACCGCGGGAATGGGGGCTGTTCGCGTGC
>JBJTKE010000003.1:0-4192 GCA_046096285.1 Chloroflexota bacterium | reverse complement strand
CGACGATCACGCCCAGCACCACGCTGTCCACCCGGGGCGGCGGCGGCTGGTCGCGGCTTGTCTCGTGCGCGGGGTCGGTCACGGGGACCTTTCTGGCGGGGCGTGTGGGCTGGCGGGGAGTGTGGCTTGTCGGCTTGTGGGTTGTACCCGGGGGGCTGACTGGCCGGGTTCCGAGGGGCCGGGCCCCCGCGGCGGCGCTACTGGATCTTGCCGCGGGCGAGGGTCGGCCAGATGCCGACGACGGCGCCGTCGCGGACGGCGTAGAGGTTCTCGTGGAGGTGAAGCGCCTGGTCGTGGTAGCCGACGTCGAAGAAGATGCGGTCGCCGACCTTCAGGTCGTGGTTGGGACGGTCGAGCTTGAGGGTGCCATGCTCGGCGGAGAGGCCGATGCCGGTCACCCCCGCGACGTTTCGCGCCTCCGGGGCGCGGTTGGAGGGGTCGATCGTCTTGCGGCCGGCGTCGAAGATGATGCGGTCCGGCACCGGACGGGAGATGACCTGCACCATGAGCGAGAGGGCGGGTTCGGCGGGAGACTGCAGTTCCCGGTAGAAGATGTCTCCCAGCGTGGCCCCGCCCGCCTGGATTTCGGTGATTCCGCGCTGCCGGGAGGCGGTCAGGTAGGTGCCGCTGCCGCCGCAGGAGACGATCTCGACCGGGAGGCCGGCGGCGCGGCAGGCGTCGGCGGTGTCGGCGAGCAGCCCGAGGGCCTGCTCGATGGCGGCGCGGCGCGGGTCGTGCTCCTTCATCGAGACGGCGTGCCCCTCCCACGACATGACCCCGGCGAAGCGCAGGTTGGGCAGCGAGGCCGCGAGCTTCGCCAGTTCCACCGTGGGGGCGCCCGGTTGCACGCCCGCCCGCTGCATCCCGGAGTCGATCTCGATCACCACCCGTGGCCGGACGCCGTACCGCGCGGCTGCGGCATCGATCTCGCGCAGGTTGCCGGCGTCGTCGACGGCGACGATCACGTCGGCGCCGGTGGCGGCGATCAGGGCGGCGAGCCGCTGCGTCTTGATCGGCCCGACCACCTGGCTGGCGACGAGGATGTCGCGGACGCCGTTCTGGGCGAATACCTCGGCCTCGCCGAGTTTGGCGCAGGTGACGCCGATGGCCCCCGCCGCGATCTGGCGGTGGGCGATGGCGGGGGTCTTGTGGCCCTTGGCATGCGGCCGCCAGTTGACGCCCGCGGCCTTGAGCGTCTCCGCGATGTGGGCGATGTTGCGGTCCATCGCGTCGAGATCGATCAGCATTGCGGGGGTGTCCAGATCCTCGACCCGGATGCCCGCGAGGGTGGTCAGCATGCCCGTCCCTTCCCGGCGGCGCGCTTCGTGCGGTTCAGCGGCGGCAAGTGTCCCACACGCGCGGCGAACCGTGGGCCAGCCGCGGTTGCGCCGTCCTCCACGGATGGCGCGTTTTCGGCTATCGTCCCCCCAGCGCTCGCGATTGCCCCGGGAGTCCTTCGTGGCCGACATCGATGTCTACTTCGACTACCTCTGCCCCTTCGCCTGGCGGTCCATCGCGTGGCTGGACGAGGCCCAGCGGCAGGATCCCGACCTGCAGGTCAACTGGCGCTGCTTCTCCATCGAGCAGGTGAACGCCGGGCTGGGGCCGGACTGGAAACTGTGGGAACAGCCGGAGGACTACCCGTCCTACGGGCTGCTCGGGCTGCGGGCCTCGGTGGCCGCGCGGCGGCAGGGCGGCGCGCCCTACCGGGCCTTCCACGCGGCCGCCGCGGAGGCGCGGCACGTGCAGAAGCGGACCCTCACCCGCCGCGCCACCATCGAGCAGATGGGGCGGGAGGCCGGGCTCGACCTCGCCCGCTTCCGGCAGGACCTCGACGACCCGCGCACGCTCGCCGAGGTCGGCCGCGAGCACGAGCAGGGCGTCTCCGCGTTCGGCGTCTTCGGAACGCCGACCATCGTCACCCCGCGCGGCGGCGCGCTCTACGTGCAACTCGACGAGATTCCCGCCCCGGAGCAGGCCCTGCCGCTGCTCGACGACATCCTCCGCTATGCCGACGACCGGCGATACATCAAGGAGATCAAGCGCCCCTGGATGGGCGATTGACGCGCCCGCGCCGCCCGGGCTGGCAGGGAACCGGCGCCCGGCGCGCAACCTTTCGGGTCCTTTCGGCGTTCATGCATCGACGTGCAGCGAGTGCGCGGCCGAGGCCGCTGCGGAGACCGGCGACGACGCAGACGTGAGCGACACAGGATTCACCAGCGGATTTCCCGGACTGGCCGGGGCGGGCGACGCGATCGCCCGCGCCATGTGGAACGGCCCGAGCCCGATCGTCGTGGTCGAGGGCGATGGCGGCCGTGTGGTCGCCGTCAACGACGCGATGGCCGCGCTGCTGGGCCACTCCCGCGACGACCTCGTGGGCCGCGAGAGCGCCGACCTGGCGGTGTGGCCGGGGGCGGGCGAGCAGCAGCGGTTGCACAGCCTTTTCCGCGGCGGAGAGGACCAGCGCGACGTGCCGGTCCGGATGCGGCGCCGGTCGGGCGAGACGCTGGAGGCGATCGCCGCGGTCTCCCGGGTGGAGATCGGCGGCCGTCCGTGCGCCGTCATCTGCCTCGCGGACGTGACCGAGCGCCGCCGCCTCGAGTCCGACGCCGCCACCGAGCGCGGCCGCCTCGACCTGGTCGCCGACGCACTGCCCACCGGCGTGGTGACGATGGGCATGGACGGCGTCATCATCTCGTCCAACCGGTCCGCCCGCGACCTGCTCGGCCTCTCCGCCGATCAGATCGCCGGCCGCACGCTGTTCGATCCCCGCTGGCGGCTGGTGCGGCAGGATGGTTCGCCGTTGCCTCCCGGGGAAACCCCGTCGATGCTGGCCCTGCGCACCGGCGAGGCGCACGAGGGCGTGACCGGGATTCACCGCCCGGACGGGTCGCTGGTCTGGCTTGCGGGCACCTCCCGCGTGGTCAGGGGCGGCGGTCCTGGTGGCGCGCCGGTGGTGGTTTCGGCGTTCGTCGACGTCTCGGCGCTCGAGGAGGCGCGGCAGGACCTCGAACACGCCCGCGACGCCGCCCAGGAAGCCGACCGCGCCAAGAGCCGGTTCCTGTCCGTCATCAGCCACGAGTTGCGGACCCCGCTCACCGCGGTGATGGGATACAGCCAGATGCTGCTGGCCGAGGCGGGTGGCCCGCTGACGCCGTCGCAGCGCCACGACCTCGTGCAGGTCGCCCGCGGGGCGGACCGGCTGCTCTCGCTGATCGAGGATCTGCTGGAGCTCGGACGCATCCAGACCAGGCAGCTTGCGCTCGAGCCGGAGCCGGTGGATCTCTCCGCGCTGCTGCGGGATCTCGAACCGGACCTCCGGGTGCAGGCGACGGCCGGCGGGCTCTCCCTCTGGCTGCTGGCCGAGCCCGGACTCACCGTGGTCGGCGATGCCCGGCGGCTGGAGCAGGTGTTCCTCAACCTCGTCGGCAACGCGGTGAAGTTCACGCCCGAGGGGCAGGTCCGGGTCGACGCGGTGCGGGACGGCGCGGACGCGCTGGTCACGGTGGAGGACACCGGCATCGGGATCGAGGCCGGGGAGCAGGAGCGCATCTTCGACCTGTTCCTGCAGGGGGATGCCGGGGCCGCCCGCCGCTACGGCGGGTTGGGCATTGGGCTCGCCATCGCGAAGCGCGTCGTGGAGCGCCACCGGGGCACGATCTCCGTCCGCAGCGCCCCGGGCGAGGGCGCCACGTTCTCGGTGCGGTTGCCGCTGCTCGGGTGACGGCGTTGTGGGCTGATGGGCTTGTGGGCTTGTGGGCTGATGGGCTTGTGGGCTTGTGGGCTGATGGGCTTGTGGGCTTGTGGGCTGATGGGCTTGTGGGCTTGTGGGCTTGTGGGCTTATGGGCTTGTGGGCTTGTGGCTGATCGGTCAGGCGGCCTGCGGGCGCACTGGCATCGGGGGCTGCCCGGGAGCGAAAGCCACCCTCCCTCGGCGCACGATCTACCCCGTCACCGGCGACCGCCGAACCCCGGCTCCCAAATGCCTACCAGCCCGCAAGCCCAAAACCCGCAAGCCCACAAGCCCACAAGCCCGCACGCCCCCGCCGGGCTTGCACGGGTAGCCATAGGTGTTCAGGCCGCTGGTGCAGGGGCCGTCGCCGGACATGTTGGCGTTCCCCAGCTTGGTGGGGTTCGTCGCGGCGCAGATGCCCGCGACCGTTGGCGTGATGCCCTGCGCCGTAAGCGCCGC
>JBJTKE010000002.1:0-1590 GCA_046096285.1 Chloroflexota bacterium | reverse complement strand
GGGAATATGGACGAACTGCTGGATGATCGCGCCCGGCCTCCGCTCCCGGATGAACCCGGGGCAGAGGTAGAGGTGGTAATCCTGGAGCATGATGATCGGCTCGGCGTCGCACTGCGCGGCGGCGGCGAGCACCTCGTCGGCGAACTGGCGGTTGACGGTGACGTAGCCGTCGTTCCAGGCGTCCCAGATCTCGTGGGTGATGTCCGGCGCGCGCGGCGTGTCCCAGAGGTAGTGCTGGAGGAACCAGAGCAGGGGGTTGCTGATCACGTTGTAGTACTTGTGGTACCGGTCGGGTTCGGACACCACGAAGCGCAGCCGGAATTCAGGCGGCCTGCCGTACTCGATCAGTTCCTCGCCCTGGCTCCTCGCAACCTCGGCGCGGAGCCGGTCGCCCTCGGTCATCGAGGCGGCGATCCAGATGGGCTGGTAGTCGCGGGCGATGGCGCTGACGGCGGTCACGACGCCGCCGCTCCCCTTGCGCGAGGTGAACGACCCATCGTCCTGCCGGGAGAAGGTGACCGGCCCACGGTTGGAGGCGATGATCAGGGCCCGCTCGCGCAGCACGTCCTCGAACTGCGGCATCGCCGCCTCCGCCGGTCCTGCGGCGTCGTCGTCCTGCGGTGATGACATTGGGCGTCCTCTCCATCGAGTGCGCGGGCCTCGACCGCTCGCGCGCCCTGCTGATGCGCGGCCTGCGCGGCATTATGCGCCCGTTGCCGGAATCGCGCCCGGGCAGCGGAACCGGGGCCCACAGTTGGGGCATGAAATTGGTACACTCTCGGCGGGGGGTTGGCTGGAGTGGTGATGACGCCATGAGCGACGACCAGCGACAACCCGCCGAGAGCCTGGTCGCTGGCGACCGGGCCTGCCCGTGGTGCGCCAGCCGGGACGTGCGGCTGGTGTCGCGCGGGTATGCGGGGCTTACCGACGAGACCGACCAGTACTTCGTGTGCGAGGCGTGCGGCCGCAAAACCTACGAACTGATCGCAAAATCCGCGCGTGAGATGCGGCTCGGGCGCTATCGCGCGGGCGACGTCTACATGGACCGTCCATCCCGCACCCGGTACAGCATTTCCCGCGTCCTGCGCGTGGGAACGAACGAGTTCCTCGTCTACCTGAGGCCGTTGCCTGACGAGGACTGAACCGCACGCCCTCCCGGGATCAGTTCTCCGGCGGTCCGGCGACCGAGGCAGCGACCCGTTCGGGGTCGAGATGTTCGGCGGCGGCACGCAGCAGGTCCTCGCGGGTGAGGGCCGAGATGATCGCCGGGTAACGGTCGAGGAAATCCAGCCCGAGGCCGTAGTGCTCGATGGTCAGCAGCGTGCCTGCCACGCCGTCGTTCGTCTCGAGGGCCAGCGGCAGGTTGCCCGTCTGGTAGTTCCGGGCGTCGTCGAGTTCCTCCGCGGTCACCGGCTCGCGGGTGATCCGCCGCAACTCGGCGACGATCGATTCCCTCGCGCGATCGACGTTCGATGGGTCGACGCCTGCCTTCGAGGCACAGACGCTGCCCTCCAACACAGGCTCAAGCGCACTAGCTGCTTGGTAGGCGAGCACCTGAAGGTCGCGCACGTTGTCCCCGAGCCTGCCCAT
>JBJTKE010000001.1:0-4399 GCA_046096285.1 Chloroflexota bacterium | reverse complement strand
CCCCGATGCCGCCGCGTAGACAAGCGCCCCGGTCTCCGCCCCGAGGTCGATGCCCCGGTGCACCACTGGCCGGTCCGGGGGGCACTCCGCCGCCGCCGGGTAGAACCCGCCGATCTGCTCCACGCACCCGAATTCCTGCGTGAACGTGTACGTGCCGGCGGGCATCGGCCAGATGCGCCCGTGCAGCGGTTTGTCCTCGCTCCGCGCTACGCCCCCGCCCGGATTGCCGGCGCCCATGCCCGGCCGCCGGGCCGAGTCGGCCTGGCCCCCGCCGGTCTCCCTCGACCGTTCCCGCTTCCCCTCCGCCGGGTCTTCCCCGCGTCCGCCCTCCTCCCGGAGCGCGACCGGCGCGGCCGCCCCGCGCGGACGCACGCTTCCGGCCGCCGCCGCCGTTTCCCACGGCGCACTCGACCGCGCCCGACCCAGTTCCGGCAGCAGCGACACCCGGGTCTGCCGCTCATCTCCCCGGTTGGCTCGTCCGCCGTCCCGCCGCCCCTTGCCATCTGCAACTGAGTACGTGGCGTCGGCTGCAGTTGGCGCGTCCGCCGCCCGGTTCGCCCCGGCTTCCTCGCGCGATTCGCGGACGGCCGCAACGCCGCTGCCGGCCGGCATGGCCATCGCCGCGGCAGCAGCGCACAGCAATGCCCGCCGCGCCACCGGCGCCCAGGCACGCATCGGATTGTGGCGGTGATCGGCCATGCGGTTCCCGGCGCCGGACCCTCCGGCCAGCGAAATCTCGGCGGTTCGGCGGCCGCGCTGCGGTGGGGCGCGGAGCCTGCGGGGCGCGGGAACCCGTTCGTATTTACCGCAAAAGATCCCACGCGCCGCGCCCGTTCGCGCTTCCACGTCGCCCGCGCGGCGCGGTTGCCGCCGCCCGGTCCTCGGTCATCCGGTTGGCGTGCTACCATGCGAAACCGATGAGAACCCGGTGACGTCGGCTCTGGCGCGCCGCCGGGAAAGCGCGGTTTCGCATGTGGCAGGAGCGCCCGAACATGACCAGCAGCAACGATCGACCGGAGGTCGAGGTCGTCCTCCCGAAGCCCGAGGGGTTGGAGGGGGTCGTCGCGGCCTCCACCGCGCTCAGCCACGTCTACGGCGAGGAGGGGAGGCTCGTCTACCGCGGCTACGATATCCACGAACTCGCCGGCAACGCCTCCTTCGAGGAGGTCGCCCACCTGCTCTGGGTCGGCCACCTCCCGAACCGCGCCGAACTCGATGCCTTCTGCCGCAGGTTCTGGGCCAACCGCGACCTCCCCGCCGGCGTCATCACTACCCTCCGCGCCCTCCCGAAGGACGCGGCCCCGATGGACGCCCTCCGCACCGGCGTTTCCGCCATGGGCGCTATCGATCAGGCCCTGTTCGACGAAACCCCGGACCTCGACGAGGCGATGGTCGTCGCGGCCCGCGTTCCTGCCATCCTCGCTGCCTTCTTCCGCATCCGGCAGGGCCTTGACCCGGTTCCCCCCCGCAACGATCTCAACACCGCCCAGAACTACCTCTATCAGCTCTTCGGCGCGGTCCCCGATGAGAATCACTGGAAGCCGCTCGAGGTCTACCTCACCCTGCTCGCCGACCACGGCATGAACGCCTCCACCTTCACCGCCCGCGTCATCGCCTCCACCATGTCTGACCTTTGCTCGGCCATCACCGGCGCAATCGGCGCGCTCAAGGGCCCCCTCCACGGCGGCGCGCCCTCCAAGGTCCTCGACATGCTCAACGAGATCGGCAGCGCCGATCGTGTCGATGCCTGGCTCACCCACGCGCTCGACACCAACGTGCGCCTCATGGGCTTCGGCCACCGCGTCTACAAGGCCGAGGACCCCCGCGCCGAAATCCTCCGCGGCATGGCCGAGCAGGCCAGCGATCCCGACTTCTTCGCCCTCTCCCTCCGCACCGAGCAAACCGCCCTCCGCATGCTCGAGGAGCGCAAGCCCGGCCGCCGGCTCTACACCAACGTCGAGTTCTACTCCGCCGCCGTCCTCGCCGCCGTCGGCCTTCCCGGCGACATGTTCACCCCCACGTTCGCCACCGCCCGCACCGTCGGCTGGTCCGCCCACGTCCTCGAGCAGGTCGCCAACAACCGCCTCATCCGGCCGCAGTCCGAATTCGTCGGCCGCACCGACAAGGTGTTCGTGCCGATCGACCGGCGCTGATCCGCCCCGCAGCCATCACCCCGGACGAATGGGCGCACGACTGCACATTCCCCGCACATCCTCCGGCGCGTTCCGGGCGTACACCCCTCAGAGGGTTCGTCCCGTCGGCCTGGAGCAGTGCGTGCCTCGTGCGGTGGTTGTGGCGCTGATATGGTGGTTTGCCCTGCTTCCCGCAGCGGCGGCTTCCGCACCTTCCGCCACCCCCGACGACCTTGACGCCGCCGCCACCTTCGCCGTCGAACTTTCCCGCCTCGAGCAGCAACGCGACTGGTGGACTCTCGCCTCCCTGATGCATCCGGACAGCGCTGCCATCGTGCCCGAATCCGCCGTCGCCGGTTGGTACGAGGCCGAGTTCGCCGGCAAGGAGACCGCCGAACTCACGGTGCTTGCGGTCGTGCCCGAGCCCTGGACCTGGCCGGTCAGCGGGCGCACCTACCAGCAGTCCGTCACCGTGTCCTACCTGCAGCCGTACTGGGTCGATGGCGTCCGCTCCGATATCCCCGGCGAGGTGCATCTCGTCCACGACGGCGAGCGCTGGGGCTGGTTTTTCGGCGCATCTCGGGACTTCGTCCACCTCCAGATTTCCCAGTATTCCCCCGGCTTCCTGCCCTCCGGGATCGGTGGCCTCGTCGATCCCGGCGCACTCAACGACCCCGACCGCATCGCGCGTTTCCCGGACCCCCTCCTCGCCGAACTCGACGCCTGGTGGTCTGGGCAATTCGCCGCCGCCGGCCGCACCTACCACCCGCCCGCTGCGGTCGTTCCCTTTTCCGGCGTCCTGGATACCGGGTGCGGCCCCGTCGATGCCACCGTCGAAACCGCTTTCTACTGCGTTCTCGACGGTTCCATCTACTACTCCGAGGACTTCCGGCGCACCGTCATCGAATCCATCGGCGACTTCGGCTGGTCCGTCGTCATCGCCCACGAATGGGGCCACCACATCCAGGCCCTCGCGGGCGTCGACTTCGGCCGCCGCTCCTCCGATCCGGGCTCCGCCTCCTCCCGCCGCCTCGAATCCCAGGCCGACTGCCTCGCGGGCGCCTACACCGATGTCGCCGAGTTCAACGGCTGGCTCGAACCCGGCGACGTCGATGAAGCGCTCCTCATCACCAGCCTGTCCGGCGACCTTCCCGGCGAGTCGGGAGATGCCGCCACCCACGGCGCGTCCGAGGACCGTCTTCGCGCTTTCGGGCGCGGCTACCACAATGGTCTTTCTGCCTGCGGCCTTGGCCTCTAGCGGAGGCTGATCACCCTGTCCGGCCCCCGATCACCACGCAAACCCCGCCCCGATGACGCGCGGGAACGATTGGGGGAGGGTGCTCCCGGCCGGAACGATCCAACCCCCGGAACCCGCCACGGGTAAACCGGATTCGGGGCGGTCCGGGATTGATCCTTCCGCCTCAGGGTTGCTGCCCCCGGCGGTGTGCCGCCCCTTCGCCGGCGGCGCGTTCCTCTCGGGCGGTTGACATCCCGCGGTCCGCGTCCCACCATCCCCGGCGACACGGGCGAAGGCCATCGTTTCGCGCATTCACGCAGGAGGCGGCCATGGGACTGGAGATTTTCGAGCGGGGAACCCTTCCGCGCTGGGCGCCGGTCCGCCAGAAACTGGTGGAGACCCGCACCCATGACATCGCCGCCGCCGTTGCGGAGCAATTCGACCGGCCCGAGGTCCGCGACGCCATCCGGCCCGGCCAGTCGGTCGCGCTCACCGCGGGCAGCCGCGGCATCGACCGCATCGATCAGGTGGTCCGGGCCGTCGCCGACAACGTGAAACGCCTCGGCGCATCGCCCGTCATCGTTCCCGCGATGGGCAGCCACGCCGGTGCAGTGGCCGAAAACCAGACCGCGCTCATCGCCCACTACGGCATCACCGAAGCCGCCATGGGCTGTCCCATCCGGTCGAGCATGGACACCGTGAATCTCGGCGTCGTCGAGGGCCACGTGCCGGTCTGGTTCGACCGCAACGCCTACGAGGCCGACGCCACCATCCCCATCGGCCGCGTCAAGCCCCACACCGACTTCCACGGCCCCGTCGAATCCGGCCTCATGAAGATGATCGCCATCGGCCTCGGCAAGCAGAAGGGCGCTGACTTCTTCCACCACCAGGGCATGCACGAGTTCCATCACCTCATCCCCGCGGTCGGCCGCTTCACCCTCACCCAGGTCAACATCCCCTTTGGCGTCGCCGTCATCGAAAACGGCTACGGCGAGGTCGGCATGGTCGAGGCCGTTCCCAATGCCCGCAT